>USNH01000030.1 GCA_900556015.1 uncultured Eubacteriales bacterium
AGCGAAAGCGAATCAGGATTAAAAAACTTTCAAAACGAAAGTAAAAAGTTTCGTTTTGATTTTGTTATAATAAACAAGAATAGTAATTTTGCGCCACTATATATAGTTATGGAACAATCGGCTAAAACAAAAGAGCGTTTCTCGGAAACCAACGAAAGTTTCACCATGCTCGAGGCTATCAACGAGGCAAAGCGATGCCTTCACTGCAAGGCACCGCAATGCAGCAAGGGCTGCCCGATCAGTCAGGACATTCCCGACTGGATTCACGAACTGTCGATGGGCAATCTCGGAAACGCCATGCACATAATCAACGGCAAGAGCAACCTGCCTGCCGTGTGCGGACGCGTATGCCCTCACGAGCGTCAGTGCGAGGGGCATTGCGTGCTCGGAAAGAAGGGACGCCCTGTGGCTATAGGCAAACTGGAACGCTTCGTTGCCGACTTCGACGGCGACATGCAGCTCATCCGCGAGCGACTGCCGCAGAAGACGCGTGGACGCGTGGCGGTGATTGGCAGCGGACCTGCCGGACTTGCCGTCGCCGGCGACCTTGCGCGAAAAGGCTTCGCGGTGGAGGTCTTCGAGATGGAGCCGGAACCGGGAGGCGTGCTGATGTTCGGCATTCCTGAATATCGACTGCCTAAAGAGGTGGTGCGCCGCGAAATCCGCAAAATCGAAGAACTCGGAGTGGTCTTCCGCTGCAACACGACCATCGGTCAGGACCTGACCGTCGACCAGATGTTCGACCGCGGCTTCGACGCCATCTTCATGGGCACAGGCACAGCCAAGCCCAAGAAACTGCAAATTCCCGGCGGACACCTGCGCGGTGTGCGCCAAGCCATATACTTCCTGCGCCGCGTGAGCCTCTACAACGAGGGCAACCTCGACCGCAACGAAGTGCCTGTGGGTAACGGCGACCGCGTCTTTGTGATAGGATGCGGCAACACGGCTATGGACGCGGCACGCTCGGCAGTGAGACTGGGCGCGGAGAAGGTGACGTGTGTCTACCGCCGCCGGGTGGAGGATATGACCGCCCTGCCCGACGAGATCACCGGCGCGATGGCCGAGGGCGCGGAGCTGCTGACGCTGATGGCGCCGGTACGCATCGAGGCCGACGAGGACGGCAACGCCGCCGCGCTGTGGGTACAGCCCCAGCTCATCGGCGAGGCCGACAAGTCGGGCCGTCCCCGGCCCAACAAGGCCGACCTGCCGGAGCAGCGCATCCCCGCCGACATCATCGTGGTAGCCATCGGTCAGGGCATCGAGATCCAGGGCTTTGAGCAGGCGGGTGTGCCCATCAAGCGGGGCACGTTCGTGGCGGGCCTGTCCGGCCAGGTGGGCGACATGGACAACCTGTTCGCCGGCGGCGACTGCGTCACCGGCCCTGCCACCGCCATCCGCGCCATCGCCGCCGGTAAGGTGGCTGCCGCCAACATCGACGTACACCTGGGCTTCCAGCATGAGATCACCGTGGATGTGGACATCCCTGGCCCGAAGCTGAACAACCGTGCCCCTCACGGACGCATCAACACCACGGAGCGGGAGGCCTGTGAGCGCCGCTGCGACTTTGAGGACATCGAGTGCGGCCTGACCGAGGAGGGCGCACGCACCGAGGCGTCCCGCTGCCTGCGCTGCGACCACTACGGCTACGGCATCTTCAGAGGAGGGAGGAACGTCAAATGGTAACGCTGACCATCGACAAGAAAACCGTCACCGTGCCCGAGGGCACGACCATCCTGGAGGCGGCCCGTTCCGCCAAGATAGACATACCCACCCTCTGCTACTTAAAGGGCATCAACGAGATCGGCGCGTGCCGCCTGTGCATGGTGGAGGTGGAGGGCCACGCCCGCCTCGTCCCCTCCTGCGACAGCGCCGTGGCCGAGGGTATGGTGGTATACACCAACTCGCCCCGCGTCCGCGAGGCGCGGCGGGTAAACCTGCGGCTGCTGCTGAGTCAGCACGACACCAAGTGTACCAAATGCACCCGCAGCGGCAACTGCAAGCTCCAGCAGCTGACCAACGACTACAACCTGCTGGGCGACCACTATATCGACGACCTGCGGAACATCCCCGACGATTTCTCCAACCCGGTGGTGCGGGTGGAGAACCGCTGCGTCAAGTGTATGCGCTGCATCCAGTTCTGCGAGAAGGTGCAGTCCATGGGCATTTGGGATCTGATGGGCACGGGCTCACACACCACCGTGGGTGTGTCCCATACCCGGACGCTGGGCGAGAGCGACTGCACGTTCTGCGGCCAGTGCATCACACACTGCCCCGTGGGCGGCTTGCAGGAGCGTGACGACACCGGCAAGGTGTTCGACGCCCTGGCCGACCCCGACCGCATCGTGGTGGTGCAGATGGCGCCCGCCGTCCGCGCCGCCTGGGCGGAGCACTATCACCTCGACCCCAAGTTCGCCACCGCCAAGCGCATGGTGTCCGCCCTGAAGATCATGGGCTTTGACTACGTGTTCGACACCGACTTCGCCGCCGACCTGACCATCATGGAGGAGGGCAGCGAGTTCGTGGAGCGCTCTACCCACCGCAACCGCTACCGCTGGCCCATGTTCACCAGCTGCTGTCCCGGCTGGGTGCGTTTCCTGAAGGGGCAGTTCCCCGCCTATACCGACAACCTGTCCACCGCCAAGAGCCCCCAGCAGATGTTCGGCGCGGTGGTAAAGAGCTACTTCGCCGAGAAGCTGGGCATTGACCCCAAGAAGCTGTTCGTGGTGTCTATCATGCCCTGCACTGCCAAGAAGGCGGAGTGCGCCCTGCCCACCATGAAGGACGACCAGGGCGACCCGGACGTGGACGTGGTGCTGACCACCCGCGAGATCGTCCGTATGTTCCGGGGCGAACAGATCAACCCTGCCGTCCTGCCGGAGACGGAGTTCGACAGTCCCCTGGGCAGCGGCACAGGCGCTGCCGTGGTGTTCGGCGCTACCGGCGGCGTGATGGACGCAGCGCTGCGAAGCGCGTACTATCTTGTCACCGGCAAGAACCCCGACCCGGACGCTTTTACCGCCGTCCGCGGCATGAATGGCTGGAAGGAGGCCACCTTCGCCATCCCCGGCGCGGGAGACGTCCGCGTGGCCGTGGTCAGCGGGCTGGGCAACACCCGCAAGCTGATGACCGCCATTGACGAGGGCCAGGTGACATACGATTTTGTGGAGGTCATGGCCTGCCCCGGCGGCTGCGCCGGCGGCGGCGGACAGCCTATCCACGACGAGGAAGAGCCTGCCGCCTACCGCGGCGACGTGCTGTGGAGCATTGATAAGAACATGGCCGTCCGCTTCTCCCACGAGAATAAGGACGTGCAGACGCTGTACCGCGAGTACCTGAAAGCGCCGCTGGGCGAGAAGTCCCACCACCTGCTCCACACCGACCACCACGGCTGGCAGATGCCCGGACGATAAAAAACACAGTTGAGACGAAAAGCCGCCGCAGGAGGACTCCTGCGGCGGCTTGCGTGTGCTCAAGTTTTGCGGCGGGGAGATCGGTCTACGTCAGCAGCGTCCGAAGGCCGTGGATGGCCATACACAGTGCCATGCCCATGGCGGTGGGCAGCAGCGCCGCCAGCGCCGTCCAGCGCCACGAGCCGGTCTCCCGGCGGATGGTCAGGCACGTCGTGCCGCAGGGGAAGTGGAGCACGCACAGCACCATCATGCATACCGCCGTCTCCGCCGTCCAGCCCTGGGCGGCCAGCAGCTGGCCCAGGGCGGCTGTGCCGCCGGTCTCCACCAGGCTGCCGGTGTGCAGATAGCCCATCAGCAGCGCCGGGAGGACGATCTCGTTGGCGGGGAAGCCCAGCAGCAGTGCCGTCAGCACCATGCCGTCCAGGCCCATCAGCCGGCCCAGAGGGTCGAAAAAGGCGGCGGCGTGGGACAGGAGGCTGACACCGCCGGCGGTGACGTTGGCCAGCGTCCAAATCACCAGCCCTGCCGGGGCAGCTACCGTGACGGCGCGGCCCAGCACAAACAGCGTGCGGTCCAGCAGGGAGCGCACCAGCACCTGCCCCAGCCGGGGCATACGGTAGGGCGGCAGCTCCAGCGTGAAGGCGGATGGCTGCCCCCGCAGAACGGTGGCGGTGAGCAGCCGGGTGGCCAGCAGCGTCATGACCACCGCCAGCAGCAGACAGGTCAAAAACGTCCCGGCGGCGGCCAGCGAGCCGCCTGTGCCGCTCCACAGCAGCAGCGACAGCAGGATCAGGGTGGGCAGGCGGCCATTGCAGGGGATGAAGGCGTTGGTGAGGATGGCGGCCAGCCGTTCCCGGGGACTGTCGATGATGCGGCAGCCCATGACGCCGCAGGCGTTGCAGCCCAGCCCCATGCACATGGTGAGGCTTTGCCGTCCGCTGCCGCCGGCGGCCCGGAAGAAGCGGTCGCAGGCGAAGGCGATGCGGGGCAGCAGCCCGGCATCCTCCAGCAGGGTGAACAGGGGGAAGAAAATGGCCATGGGCGGCAGCATCACCGCCACCACCCAGGCGGCGGTGCGGTAAACGCCGTCCACCACCGCGCCCTGTACCCACCAGGGGGCGAAGGAGAGCAGCCGGCGCAGCGGCTCTTGCAGGGACATAAGGGCGCGGCTCAGCAGGGCAGAGGGGGCGTTCGCGCCCCACAGCGTCAGCCAAAACACCAGGCCCAGCAGGGCCAGCATCACCGGCAGTGCAGTCCAGCGGCCTGTGATGACGCGGTCGATGCGGCGGTCGCGGCGGTGAACATCTACCCCGTGGGGCAGGCAGTCCTCGGCGATGGCGGCGGCACGGGCGGCCACGGCCTCCGGGTCGCCGCCGTCCACGTCCGTCCAGGGGTCGGGCGGCGCGTCGCTGCGGGCCATGTCCGCCATGGCGCGGCGCAGCGCCTCCAGCCCTGTGCCGTCTCGGGCGGCGGTCTCCACCACCGGCACGCCCAGCGCTGCCGCCAGGGCGGCGGTGTCCGGGGCGGCGTGCTTTTTCCGGGCTTCGTCCATCAGGTTGACGCACACCACCAGCCGCCCGGTGCGGCAGCGGAGCTGCACCGCCAGCTGCAAGTTCCGGCGCAGACAGGTGGCGTCCGCCACCAGCACCGTCACATCCGCCTCGCCCCGGCGGAGGAAGTCGTCCGTCACCGCCTCCTCAGGGGAGTGGGCGTACAGGGAGTATGTGCCCGGCAGGTCCACCAGCCGGAATGCCGCGCCGCCGCAGGTGCAGCGGCCCTCCGCCGCGGCCACGGTCTTGCCGCACCAGTTGCCGGTGTGCTGGTGCAGGCCCGTCAGGGCGTTGAACACCGTGGACTTGCCCACGTTGGGATTGCCCGCCAGCGCCGCCGTGTATCGCTCCATATCGCGCTCCCTCCTTTTCCGTCACCATCCTATGCGGGGAGAGGGGAGACGGTGCGCGGCGGAGAACATCAAAAAAAGAACCGCCCTCGGGCGGTTCTTTTTTTGATGCTTCGTGTCAGATGGCGGGGACTTCCATACCCAGGCGGCGGTACATGGTCTTTTTCACGGCCTTGAGGATGTTCTCGTAGCCGGTGCAGCGGCACAGGTGGCCGGAGAGCAGCTTGCGGAGTTCCTCGTCGGAGTACAGCTTGCCGCTGTCCAGGATCTCCACGGCGGTCATCAGGAAGCCGGGGGTGCAGAAGCCGCACTGGATGGCGGATTCCTCCATGAACGCCTTTTGGATGTCGCTGGGCTCGCCGTCGGGACTGAGCAGGCCCTCCAGCGTGCGGATGTGCTTGCCGTCGGCCCACACGGCCAGGTAGATGCAGGAGTTGAACGTCTCGCCGTCGATAAGGACGGTACACGCGCCGCACTCGCCCACCTCGCAGCCCTTCTTCACGGAGGTCAGGTGGTAGTCGTTGCGGAGCATATCCGTCAGGCTGGCCCGGACGTCTACCATCTTCTCCACGTCCTTGCCGTTGATGTTGCAGCGGATCAGCTTATACTGTTGACTCATGCCAGCTCACCTCCAGCCAGTTCAATGGATTTCACGAGACAGCGCTTGGCGATCTCCACGGCGATGTGCTGCCGGAACGCCTTGCTGGCGCGCCAGCTGTCGCGGGGGTTGATGTCGTCCAGGATGGCGTGGGCGAAGGCCTCCACCGTGGCCTCCGTCAGGGGCTGGCCCTTGGCGGCGGCCTCGGCGTGCTCACAGCGCAGGGGCACAGGGCCGGCTACGCCATAGGCGATGCGGGCGCGGTCGATGGTCTTTTTGTCCTCGCTGAGGCGGACGTTGACGCTGCACCCCAGGGTGGCGATGTCCATGGCGTTACGCATGGCGTACTTGATATAGTGGCCGTAGCAGCGGTCATAGCTGGCCTTGGGGATGAGGATGGCGGTCTGGATCTCGCCGTCCTCCACGCGGATGTCCACCGTACCGGCCTTGATGTAGAACTCGTGGATGGGCAGGCGGCGGAGGCCGTTCTTGCCCGTCAGCTCCACGATGGCATCCCAGGCGTGGAGGGTGGAGGAGGAGTCGGCGGAGGTGACACCGTTGCAGGTGTTGCCGCCGATCGTGCCGATGTTGCGTATCTGCGGGCCGCCCACCATGTCAACGGCCTCGCCGAGGACGTTGATATATTTCTGAATGATGGGGTCGCGGGTGATGTGGGAGAAGCTGGTCAGACTGCCGATGCGGATGTTCTCGTCCGCGTCGATGGTCACGCCGCGCAGCTCGTCCAGACCGTAGATGGAGATCAGCTCCTTGCCGGCGCGCTTGCCCTCGCGCATCTGCACCAGCACGTCGCTGCCGCCGGCGATGATCTGCGCCTCGGGATGCTTCAGCCGCAGGGCCACGGCGTTTTCCACGCTGGTGGCCTCGTAAAGCGCTTTCATATCATACATGGCTTACTTGCCCTCCTTTTCGTTCCAGCTGTCGTGAATGAGGCCCGCCTTGGAGAACTCGGCGAACATCACGTGGGGCGTGATGGGCGTGCAGTCGATGGCCACGCCGGTGGCGTTGAGAATGGCGTTGCGGATGGCCGGTGCGCCGGAGCAGGCCGGCGGCTCACCCAGCGCCTTCGTGCCGAAGGGGGAGGTGGGCTCAGGGTTCTCAACGAACTGCGCCTCCAGATGGGGATGATCCATGAAGGTGGACAGCTTGTAGTCCAGCAGGTTGTTGTTCAGCGGCTTGCCGGTCTTTTCATCGAACAGCAGCTGCTCGCTCATGCCGTAGCCGATGGCCATGGACATACCGCCGTGGACCTGGGCCTCCGCCAGGGCGGGGTTGATGAGATTGCCGCAGTCGTGGACGTTGATGATGTCCTTCAGCGTCACCTTGCACATGGGGATATCCACCTCCACCTCGGCGAAGGTGCAGCCGAAGGAGTAGGCGTTGGAGCGGATGGTAGCGGTGCTCTCCGCCGTGATATGCTCGGAGTGGACCGGGTTATACTGGGCGGTCATGGCCAGATGGGACAGGTCCATCTCCACCGCGCCGCTTTCCTTGCGGACCACATTGCCCTCCACGATGTCCAGTTCCTCCGCAGAACAGCCCAGCATCTCGGCGGCATAGGCCAGTATTTTCTGCCGCAGGAGCCGCCCGGTCTGGTCGATGGCGAAGCCCTCCATGTAGGTCTGGCGGCTGGCGTAAGCGCCTAAGCCGGTGGGGGTGATGTCCGTATCCTGACAGGACACCACATGAACGTCCTTGTAGCTCTTGAGGCCCACAGCCTTTGCGGTCATCTGGGCGTAAGCGGTGTCGGCCCCCTGGCCGATCTCCGTCTCGCCGCACTGCATGGTAACGGTGCCGTCCAGATTCAGCTGCATCCGGTTGGAGGCCGTCTCCAGTGAGATGGGATACACGCCGGTGTTGTACCAGAAGGGCGCCGCGCCGATGCCCCGGCGGACGGGGCCGGTGTCCTTGGCGAACGCCGCCCGCTTCCGGTCATAGTCCATGGCGGCCCGGCCTTTTTCCAGACACGCCCGGAAGGAGTCGAAATAGTTGGTGTTGCCGGAGAAGGCGTCGTGGTAGTCTTTGGGCATGATGTATTTCATGCGGTATTCCAGCGGCTCCATGCCCACGGCGGCGGCGCACTCGTCGATGTTGGCCTCGTCGGCAAAGGTGGCCTGAGGCATTCCGTAGCCCCGCATGGCGCCGGCCACCGGGCGGTTGGTAAACACCGTCCAGGCATCGCACTCCATATTGTCACAGGGGTAAATCTGGGCAAAGGAACCCATGGCCTTGGCGCAGATGGAATGGCCGTGGGAGGCGTAAGCCCCCTGATTGGAGAAGCACTCCACCTTCCGGGCGGCCAGTTGGCCGTCCTTCCGGAGCCAGGAGACGATATGAAACCGGATGGCATGGCGGACACGGTTGGAGACAAAGGTTTCCTCCCGGGCGCAGTCCATGCGGACGCAGCGTCCCCCCACCTGCGTGGAGCACCAGGCGC
>USNH01000031.1 GCA_900556015.1 uncultured Eubacteriales bacterium
TCGAGGCGGGCTTTGCCCCCTCGAGCTCCCCCTGCGTAAAAGAACCGCTGACCCCATAGAGAGGGTTTATCGACACGCAAAGAGGGCGGCCATGCCGCCCTCTTTGCTTATTCGTTCACATCGTAGAAGATGCGCTCACCCTCCTCCGCCAAACCCAGCTGGTCGCGGGCCAGCTCCTTGATGAAGTCCGGGTCATCCTTCTTGGCCAGGTCGGAGCGCAGCGCCTCGTTCTCCTGCTGCTGCTGCTGCATCTGCCGGGTCAGGGACGCTTCCTGCACCTTGGCCTCGCCCAGCCGCTGGTTCACCTGGATCAGCTCGATGCCGATAAAGACGGCCAGGGCGATGAGCACCAGCAGCAGTGCCGTGCTGGTGCGTTTCTTCGCTTTTTTCGACCGTGCCATGTGCGCTCCCCTCCCCGCCGGAATGTTCTCTCTTTATCATAGCGCACTTTTTCCGAAAAAGAAAGGCTTTTTTCGCGGCGGACAGGGCTTTTTTTGCGCCCCGGGCCGCCCAGCACACCGGCGTGAGCAGCAGCCGCGCCGTGGCCGCCGCCGCAGACAGCCAAAAATCCCACAGCGGCAGCAGCAGCGGGCTGAGCGCCAGGGCGTAGACCAGCGCGCCCAGGGCCATGGCCGACAGCATGACGAGCCGCAGCTCCCCCTGCCCCACCCGCAGGGCGAACCAGACGGCGGTCAGCGTCACCGCTGCCACGAACAGTCCGTCCAGCGCGTGGGTCAGCCGCCGGTTTCTCCGGCGGCGCAGGCGGATGAGGCGCAGCAGGTCGTACACCGCCCCGGCGGCCAGCCCCAGCACGGCGGCGGTGAGATACCCCGCCAGCTGGGCGGACACCACCACGCCCATATCAGCCGAACAGCCGGGCGAAGAACCCGCCGCCGCCCGCCTCCGGCGCGTCCTCGTAGGTCACGGCGTCGATGCGCCCGTCCACGTGCAGCTCTCCGCCGTCCAGACTCAGCTTGCCGATGTGCAGCGCCTCGCCGCTGACCACCAGCGTCCCCACGCAGGTGCTCAGCACGATGCAGGTGTCGTCGAACCGCTCCACGTCCTCCACGCCGGACACGGTGAGCTTTTCCCGGCCCTCTAATTGCAGACGGTGCGTCTGCGCGCCGTCGGTGATGTCGTATGGCATAAAACGTCCCCCTCACACACGGTTTTTCCCAGTGTATGAGGGGGAGCGCCATAGTATGACGGGTTTGTCCTTATGCCCCGGCCACCTCGCGGTACATGGCCGCCGCCGCGTCCTTGCCCACGCTCTCCGTGACGGACAGCACCTCCACCGTCAGCGTTTTCGCGCCGAAGCGGATGGAGATCACGTCCCCCACCTTCACATCGTAGGACGCACGCTGCACCCGCCCGTTGACGGTGACGCGCTCCGCGTCACAGGCATCGTTGGCCACGGTGCGGCGCTTGATGAGCCGGGAGACCTTCAGGTATTTGTCCAAACGCATGGTGCTGCTCCTTCCTGGGGAAAAAGCCGGTGCGGAAGCACCGGCTTTTCGTATCCTGTATGGGGTATGACCTTACTTCGCCACAGCGTCCTTCAGAGCCTTGCCGGCCTTGAAGGCGGGAACGGTGGAAGCGGGGATCTCCACGCTCTCGCCGGTGCGGGGATTCAGGCCGGTGCGGGCGGCGCGCTTCTTGGTCTCGAAAGAGCCAAAGCCCACCAGCTGCACCTTCTCGTCAGCCTTCAGCGCGTCGGTGATGGCGCACAGAACGGCGTTGACGGCGGCGTCGGAATCCTTCTTGGACAGGCCGGTCTTCTCGGCGACAGCGGCGATCAGTTCAGTCTTATTCATGATGTTTCCTCCCAAAATTTTTCATTTGTTGTATGCACCGCGCTCCGGCGGTGATCCTAAAACGATGTGGATCGTATTAAGAACTCAGGAATGCTTTGCCCCGTTCCACAGGGCGGTCATCTCGTCCAGGGACAGCTGCTCCAGCGACTGACCGCGCTCCAGCGCGGCCTGCTCCATGGCGCGGAAGCGGCGGATGAATTTCTCGCAGGTCAGGGTGATGGCCTCCTCCGGGTCGATGCCGCAGAACCGGCCCACCTTGACGGCGGCGAACAGCACGTCGCCCAGCTCACCGGCTATGTCGCCCTGCTCCGCCACGGCCTGATGCAGCTCCGCCGTCTCCTCGTCCAGCTTGTCCAGCGCGCCCTGCACGTCTGGCCAGTCGAAGCCGGCGTCCGCCGCCTTCTTTTGCAGCTTCTCCGCCCGCCACAGGCCCGGCAGACTGCGGGCCACGGCATCCAGCGCATCGGCGGTGGTCTTTTGCCCCTTTTCCAGGCGCTTCAGCTTGTCCCAGCTCACCAGCACGGATTCCGACGAGTCCTCGTGAGCCGCGCCGAACACGTGGGGATGGCGGAACAGCAGCTTCTTCACCACGCCGTCGCACACGTCGTCCATGTCGAAGCGCCCTGCGTCCCGCTCGATGTCCGCGTGGAACACCACCTGCATCAGCACGTCGCCCAGCTCCTCTTTCAGCAGGGCGGTATCGCCGGTGTCGATGGCCTCGGCGGCCTCGTAGGCCTCCTCTAAAAGTCCCCGGCGGATGCTCTCGTGGGTCTGCACCTTGTCCCAGGGGCAGCCCTCCGGCGACCGCAGCAGACGGATGATCTCCAGCAGGTCGTCATAGCCGTAACGGGGTTTCCTAACAAAATCTATCATACTTCCGCTCCTATTGCAAGAGGTTTTCGCCTGTGTGGACAGAAAAGTTCAGCGCAAACGCAGTATTTGCGCGATTTTTTCCCCTTTTGGCAGGGCCAGCAGCTCCTGCCGGGTCACTGTGCCGGTGGCCAGCACCAGCAGCACGTACACCGCCGCGGCGATGAGGATGGCCGGCAGCACCGCCCAGCGCTCCGGCAGCACCTGGGCCAGCAGGCCGTAGGACGACCGGGCGGCCAGGGCCATGACCGCCGTCAGCAGCAGCGGCCTGGCGAACAGGCCGATGTAGCCGGGCCGCTCCGGCACGCACCGGGCGATGGCGATGAGGTTCAGCACTACGATGAGGGCGTAGCAGTACAGCGTGCTCACCGCCGCACCCCGGATGCCGGTGGCCGGGTCGCCCACCATCAGGTAGTTGGTGACGATCTTCATCACGCCGCCGCACAGCAGCGTGAACACCGGGACACCGGGTCTGCCATAGGCTTGCAGCACGCCGTTGGTGGCCACCATCAGGCACACGAACACGCAGGCAAGGCCCAAAAACGTCAGGTGGTACGCTGCCGCCCGGGCGGTATCCGGCACGGCGGGGTACAGCAGCAGCAAAATGGGCTCGGCCAGCACGGACAATCCCGCGCCCGCCGGCAGCGCCGCCAGGGTGGTCAGCTTCAGCGCGCCGCCTACGGCCCGGCCCGCCGCCGCCCTGTCCTGCCGGGTCAGCGCCGCCGTGATGGCGGGCATCAGGCTGACGGACACGGGGTAGATGAACGACGGCGGCAGCTGGAACAGCGTCATGCCGAAGGTGTACTGGCCGTACAGGGCGGAGGTCTCCGCCGCCGAATAGCCCAGCGTGTCCCGCAGGGTGCTGGTCACCAGTGCCTGATCCAGCAGGGTGATGAGGCTCATGCCCGCCGCGCCCACGGTGATGGGCACGCCCACCGACAGCAGCTGGCGCAGCAGCTCACGGCGGCGGGGTGGTACGTCCCGCGCCTCCGGCAGGGTGCAGCGCCTGGCGGTGAGGCAGGCCGTCACCAAAAGCCCCAGTGCCGCGCCGGCGGTGACGCCGCCGATCGCCCCGGCGGCGCACAGCTCCGGGGCGGCGTTTTGCTTCAAAAGCAGCAGGCACAGCGCAAGGCCGATGACCAGCTTGCCCGCCGACTCCGTCACCTGTCCGGCGGCGGTGGGGAGCATATCCCCCAGCCCCTGGCCGAAGCCACGCAGGGCCGAGGACACGCACACCAGCGCCACCGCCGGGCCTAAGGCCCGGATGGCGTAGGCGGCGGCCTCGTCGTGCAGCCACCCGGCCAGCACCTGGGGCATGGCGCACATGACGGCGCTGCATAATAGGCCGATGGACGCCAGCAGCGCCAGCGCCATCCGAAAGCCCCGCCGCGCCCCGGCATAGCGATGCTGGGCGGCGGCCCTGGCCACCAGGCGGCTCAATGCCACCGGCAGTCCGGCGGTGGACAGCACCAGCAGCAGGCTGTAAATGTTGTACGCGGCGTAGAAGTGGGCCATGCCCTCGCTGTCCAGCAGGTTGCCCAGCGGGATCTTATACACAGCGCCCAACAGCTTCGTCACTGCCACAGCCCCGGCCAAAATGGCCGCGCCGCCCATGAAATTCTGCCGTGTCCGCGCCATGGCCGCCCTCCTTGATGATCGATCTGCGCCGTCCGCCTGTCATTCCGGGCCAGTGACCGAGGTCACTGGCGTGGGAATCCGTATCCCCGGCAAAGGAGAGCGGATCGCCACGACCAGTCTGAGGACTGGTCTCGCGATGACAAGAGGGGGCGTTACTTCATGCTCTCGTGGAAGCGGCGGAAGGATTCCAAATTCTCCGCCAGCTTCTCGGGCCGCTGGATGTACTCCAGCGGGAACTTGGGGTGGAACACCCGCTCGATGCGGTTGCGCTGTGCGTCCACCATTTTCGTAGAGCCGCCCGCGCCCAGGGACAGGATGCTGTGCAGCTCCTCCATGATGTAGATATTATACAGGCCCTCTGCCCCGGATATGCACCAGCCCACGTTCTCGAAGCTGCCGGACATATATTTCTGCCGGTACAGGTAGTAGGGGGCGAAGCCCCTGGCCCGCAGGGCCGGGTCGGCGTAGTCCAGCATCTCCGCCACCGCCTCCGCCGTGGGGATGGGCAGTCCCTCCAGCAGGATGCGGCTGCCCTTTTTCAGACTCAGGGTGTGGACGGTGATGTTGTCCGCGCCGAAGGTCAGGCACTTGTCCAGCGTCCGGCGGAAGCCCTCCGGCGTGTCGGCGGGCAGTCCGGCGATGAGATCCATGTTCACGTGGGGGAAGCCCATGGACGTGGCCAGCGTCATGGCTTTTTCGATGTCCTCCGGGCTGTGCTGGCGGCCAATGGCCCGCAGCACCTGGGGCTCGAGGGACTGGGGGTTGACGCTGATGCGGTCCGCGCCGTGATCCAGCAGCACTTGCAGCTTCTCCCGGTCGATGGTGTCGGGCCGCCCGGCCTCGATGCAGTATTCCACGCAGCCGGACAGGTCGAAGGCTTTATTCACCGCCGTCAGCAGCGCGTCCATCTGCCCGGCGGACAGGGTGGTGGGCGTGCCGCCGCCCATATAGAACGACTTGACCCGCAGACCCGTCTCCCGCACCATCCGGCCCGCGGCCTCCACCTCCGCCGTCAGCGCCTCCAGATAGGGCGGGATCAGGGCGAAGGACTTCTCCACCGACGCGGAGACGAAGCTGCAATAGGCGCAGCGGGTGGGGCAGAACGGGATGCCGATATACAGCGAGATGTCGTTGGGCTTCAGGTCACGCTTGGCCCGCAGGCCCGCCTGGGCGCTCTCCAGCGCCAGCCGCCGCCGCGCCGGGGACACGCAGTACACGTCCCGCAGCTCCCGGTCGGCCCGGGCGGGCGTATAGCCCTCCTCCAGCATGGTACGCACCAGCTTGGCCGGGCGGATGCCCGTCAGCGCGCCCCAGGAGGGCGTTGCGCCGGTGATGTCCCGCGCCGCACGGAAGAAGGACAGCTTCAGCGCACGCTGACGCAGGCGCTCCCGCTCGTACTCGTCGGCAGCGCCTGCAAGGGACACGCGGGCGGAGGCCCGCGCCGTTTTTCCGTCATAGGTCAGCGCGGTGACGCCGGTGGCGTACACCGCGCCCTGGTGGAGCGTCACCTCCGCGTGGCGCGGCCCGTCCTCGCCCTCGTATACGGGGCGCTCCTCCGGGAAGAAGGCCAGCAGGCTCTGCTCCACGGCGTAGCGGTCGTCATGACCCCGGAATGTCAGCTTCATCGCGCCGTACCCTGCCTCATGTAGGGGTTGTTCCGGCGCTCGAAGTCCAGCGTCGTCTCCATGTCGTGACCCGGCAGCACCCGCCAGTCGCCCTCCAGCGCGGCCAGCCGCGCCAGCGACGTAAGCATCTTGCGGTAGTCGCCGCCGGGGAAGTCGCACCGCCCGCAGGAGCAGCGGAACAGGGTGTCACCGGCGAAGATGACGTGCTCACCCTCCGCCAGCAGACACACAGAGCCCTCGGAGTGGCCCGGCGTTTCCATGACGCGCAGGCGGATCGTGCCCACGGTGATGACGTCGCCCTCTTTATAGTACCGCTGGTTCTTCTCCCCTACCCGGCTGAACCGCAGCTCGCCGCCAGGGCCGTCCACGCTGTCCTTCTCGTGGATATACACCGGCACGTCCGGGTGGTTCTCCAGCAGAGGCCGCACGGCGGAGGTGTGGTCGAAATGGCCGTGGGTCAGCAGGATGTATTCCAGCTGGCAGCCACTCTCCTGCACCAGCTTCTCCACCCGCGCCGCGTCGTCGCCGGGGTCGATGAGGGCGCATTGGCCCGATGCCTCGTCGCACAGCAGGTAGCAGTTGGTCATGATCGGCCCGACCTGTATGGTCTTGATGGTCATAGTCGTCCTCCTTACAGCGTGTCGGTGTCCAGAATAATGGTCAGCGGCCCGTCGTTCAGGCTGTCCACCTGCATATACGCGCCGAACTCGCCCGTCTCGGTGTGGAAGCCCTTCTCCCGGCACAGCGCCACGAACTTCTCGTACAGGGGGATGGCCACCTCGGGCCGCGCCGCCGCCAGAAATTCGGGGCGGCGGCCCTTCTTGCAGTTGGCGTACAGCGTGAACTGGGACACGATGAGCAGCTCGCCGCCCACGTCCGCCAGACTGCGGTTCATCTTCTCGTTCTCGTCCTCGAAGATACGCAGGCCCGTCAGCTTGTCCGCCAGCTTCTCGGCCTGGGCCTCCGTGTCCTCGTGGGTCACGCCCAGCAGGACGAGAAACCCCTCGCCGATCTTGCCGATCACCTGTCCGTCCACGGAGACGGAGGCGTGCTTTACTCTTGTCAAAACAGCTCTCATAGTGGTTGCTCCTCTCTTTTTATCCCGCCGGGCGGGTCACACGCATGACGCCGGAGATCTGCTCCAAGCGCCGCATAACGGTCTGTAATTGCTCCCCATCGTGTACGTCGATGTCCAGCGACAGCAGCACGAAGCCGTCCGGCGTGCTGCGGGCGTTCATGGACGAAACGTGGGTCTTGGTGCTGGACAGCACCGTGGACACGTCCATGATGAAGTTGATACGGTCCTTGGCGGTGATCTCCAACGACGTGCGGTAGCTCTCCCTGGTGTCGCTGCCCCAGGATACCTTGATCCACCGGCCTGCCTCCTCCGGCTTCCGCCGGGCGGGGTCGGCGTTGGGGCAGTCCGCCCGGTGGACGGAGATGCCGTAGCCACGGGTGATGAACCCCACGATGTCGTCGCCGGGTACAGGGGTGCAGCACTTGGAGAACTTGACCAGACAGTTGGTCAGGCCCTCCACCACGATGCCCTGCTCCCCCCTAGCCCGCTGGGGCACGGCGGGGCGCATGAGCTGGGGCTGGCCCGCCACCGGGACCTCCGCCTGCCGCTCCGTCTGGTGCTGGTGCAGGATGCGCTGGATGTCCTCCCGCAGCCGGCCCATCACCTTCAGGGCGGAGATGCCGCCGTAGCCGATGGCGGCGTACATATCGTCCAGGGACGTAAAGCACAGCTTCTTCAGCACGCTGGGCAGGTTCTCCTCGTTTGTCAGCTCCTTCAGCGTCACGCCGGTGCGCTTGAGCTCCGCTTCGAAGCTGGAGCGCCCGTTGACGATGTTCTCGTCCCGCTTTTCCCGCTTGAACCACTGGCGTATCTTGCTGCGGGCGTTGCTGGAGCGGGCGATCTTCACCCAGTCGCGGCTTGGGCCGTGGGCGGATTTGCTGGTCATCACCTCCACCACGTCGCCGTTGTGCAGACGGTAGTCGAACTGGACGATGCGCCCGTTGACCTTTGCCCCGGTCATGTGGTTGCCGATGGCGGAGTGGATGGTGTAGGCGAAGTCGATGGGCGTTGCGCCGGCGGGCAGGTTGATCACGTCGCCGCCGGGAGTGAACACGAACACCTCGTCGGCGAACATATCCACCTTCAGCGAGTGGATGAAGTCCTCCGCGTCGGCGTCCTCCTGGTTCTCCAAAAGCCGCCGCACCCACTCGTACCGCCCCTCGTCTCCTGCACCCTGGCCGTTCTGCTTGTACTTCCAGTGGGCGGCCACGCCGTATTCGGCGATCTCGTGCATCTCCTTG
>USNH01000032.1 GCA_900556015.1 uncultured Eubacteriales bacterium
GGGTCCATTCCACACGCATGACCCGGACCCGTGGCTCATACTGTTTTGTTTTCCGCACGAACTCCGCCGTCAGCAGCGCCTTCGCCGCCTCCTGCGGGTTGTCCAGAATGTTGATGTCGATGCCGAACTCGCGGTCGAGGGCCTGTTCCCCCGTCTCCGTGCCGTAGAGCACCTGTAGATTTCGGTAGACTTCCTGTGCCGTCTGGTCGTCCACGCTCCCGGCCTCAATCTCGACGATGGTATCCTCAATGTAGATCACGGCTTGCCCTCCCTCACGTGTATTCCTCGATGTTCAGGCTCACCCGGCACTCGATCAGCGCGCCGCCGTTGAGCACCGTGTCCCACTCGTCGCTGACGCTCACCAGCTTGAAGGGGTTGTCAGAGATCGGTCGCCCGCCGATGATGAACCAATCGACCATCTGGCTTTCCGCCGCCCGCTGGAAGTAGTCCAGCGTGGACCGGGGGCTTACGCCGTCCTGCGAGCGCAGAAGGAGGTCCATGGTGTAGCTTTTCAGCTTCGGGCCTACCCACTGGCTCCGCGCCTTTTTACCGATGATCTCATGGTTTGCCCAGTCGCTCCCGGCGCTGCCTTTCAGATTGCTCGGTGTCAATATCCTCTGGCTGCTCACCGTGAACACCCGGCCCATGTAGCTGCCCACCATTTTCCGCTTCCTCCTCGCTGTTCGTTTTTTACAGCACCAGGGAGGACCCGCCCTGCAGGTCGATTTGCTGTGCCTTCATGCTGATCTTCCCGGCGGTCTGGATGGAGACGTCGCCGCCCTCGCTGATGGTGATGGTCACGCCGTTGATCGTCAGCGTCACCTCGCCGGTCACGGTGTCGCGGATGCCTCCCTGAAACTCCCGCTCCACCTCGCCCTTGTATAGCTCGGTGTTCTTGCCGCCCACGGTCAATGCCCGGTCGCCGCCTGCGCCCTCGTCCAGGTCGCCCTCGGCTTCCAGATTGATGTTCTCCCCGGCGTCGATGGTCACGCTTTTCTCCGCGCCGATGCCCACGCCTTCCTTGCCGTGGATGCTCACGCTTTTGATCTTGCTCGTGATCTGCACCAGCTTCTCCGCGATCAGGCTGATGGTGCCCTTGGCCTCGTCGAAGATGTCGCCGTTGCAGTTGCGCCCGGTCCGCACGTCGGTGTACTGGGTGTAGATGCCGGTGTTGGCGTCGTAGCGCTCAAAAGCCTGCCCGGCCTTCTCACCGTATTCCTTGCGGTAAAGCCCGGCAAAGCCCTCCGCTGGGCGGTTGCTCCGGTTCCATACGGTGCCGCTGGTGGTGGCCGCCGCCGTGCCATTGCTCGTGTGCGTCACGCTCACGATCTGGCCCACTCTCGGCATTTTGTATTCGCCGTTGCTCATGGCGTTGATGCGGGCCGTGACCCTCCGGCCCTGGTCCGCATACGTCACCTCATAGGTCCCGCTCTCATAGTCGATGGAGCTGACCCGTCCGACCCGGTTCGTGCCTGCCATCGCTACTTCACCTCCATGGTCGCCTTCGTGCCGCCTCCGCCGCCGGTGCGCGTGTCCACGCCGCAGTAGCTCGCGGGCACCCAGCCCGTCACGTTCTGTCCCACCGGCAGCTTCCCGCAGCGGGAGGCCGCGTTGGTGATGCGGTAGCGCCCGTTGACCAGGATGCCGTCGTAGAAATAGAACACGCCGCTTTTATAGCAGCTCGGATTTGAGGCCACGCTGGTGTAGTAGAAGGGGGCGTTGGTCAGCGTCACCGCCGCCCCGGCCTCAGCTCCCGCCGCCGCGCTGGCGGCGCTGGCCGCCGTGCTCGTCTCGTAGGAGCTGCTGTAATTCGTGTCGCTGGTGTCGGACCCCTCCGTGTTGTACTGGATGGAGCCGCCCACCTCGTAGGGATGGAAGCCCTCCCGGACGCCGCTGCACTCGAAGGCCGTGGTAAATCCGCCGCTCTTGGTGTATTTGTGCGTCACCTTGTCCACGAAATACTTGCCGTTGATGCCGCCCTCTCCGCCGGAGGGGCCGCCGCCGTAGCCGGTAATGTTGATCGTGTTGCCCGCACTCACGGTCCAGTCTCCCGGAACGGTGAAGCGCAGCTTGATCGTGCCATGGTTGGCCCGGTTCAGCTCCGCGCAGAGCTGGACCGCCGCATCCTGCACGCTGATGGCCCTGCGGTTCACGCTCTTGATGTGCGTTCCGCCGCCCACCTTGCAGGAGATGTCGCAGTCCTTGTCCGCGTCGGTGTAGTCGAAGGTCCCGCCGGTGTAGGTCCCGGAAAGGGTAGTGGTCCAGCTCAGGCTCCCACGGATGATGTCCGTGCGGTCGAAGGTCCGCACCGCCCGCTTTGCCTTGTATGCCTCCCGGTCGTAGACCCACAGCCGCCGGGCGTACACCTTGAGCACCAGGCCGTAGTTCTGGCACAGCGTATTGTAGTAGCTGCTGTCCGCTCCGTCCTGTTCGTCGCACTCGATGTCGTAGTCCTCAGCGTCATAGGTGAAGCCCAGGCCGTAGCGCGCCGCGATGGTCTGGCCGATGCGCTTGATGGAGGTGTTCTTCCACGTCACCTTCCGATCTGTCTCGCTGAAATTGCTGTCGCTCGGCTTGCTCACGCCGCCGAGCTGCAAGGTGGTCGGCGTGTCCGAGTAGTTCACGTCGTCCACCACGAAAAGGCCGCAGTCCATGGCCCGCTCGTCGCCGGGCCGCTCCCAGTCGTGGCCCAGCAGGCGGGGATAAAGCGTCGCGCCCTTCTGCGGCATCCAGCCCCACAGCCACTTGCTGTCCTGCGCGTCCAGCGTCAGGTCGATGCTGTCGCTGTCGTCCGCCGCGTTGTCCACATAGGTCAGGCTCTCGATGGAAAGGCCGATGTCCGTTCCCGTGCCCGCGCCCAGCGTCGCGTTCTCCTGTCCGGAGGTCTCTTTCTTCGGCGTGGCCTTGGCGCTGCTCACCGCGCCGCAGTCCGCCGCGTCCGCCCAGCCGGTCACGTTCTGGCCCACCGGGGTCTTGCCCACTCTCGACGGGGTGTTGGTGATGCGGTATCGCCCGCGTATCAAAATGCCGTCGTAGAAGTAATACACGCCCGTCTTGTGGGTCGCCGGGTTCTTTGCCACGCTGCTCACGTAGAGGGGCGTGTTGTTCAGCGTTACGGCCTGTCCCGCCGCCGCGCCGGAGCCGGAGCTGGCGGAGGAAGCAGCGCTCCCGCCGCCCTCCGCCGCGTCCACCTGGGCGCTCGCCTGCACCTGTGCGGAATACGGGGTGCTGCGGTACTGCACCGCAAGTCCGATGCTTCTTGCCTTATTCATACTGCGCCTCGTATTTCCATGGCGGCAGCGTGCCCGCTCGCGCGTCCTCCACCGTCGGCGTCTTCAAAACGACCCCGGCGGAAAAGCGGAAGGTGTCGATGTGCTCCGGGTTGGCCGCCATCAGCGCGTCCGCGTGGTATTCGCTGCCATAGACTTCCTTGGCGATCACGTCCCAGGTGTCGCCGCTCTTTGTCGTGTACATAGCTTCCTCCCATCAATAGGCCGTCCGGGCACGCTTGCGCATCATCTGCTCGTACCATGCCTCGAACTCCTCCTTGGCCCGCCGCAGCGCTTCCTCAAGCACGTCTGCGTCGGCGTTGCCCTGAATGACGATGTTCGGCGCGAAGGTGAAGCTGCCTCCGCCTCCGCCGCCCTCGCCGGGGTCGATGGCTTTCAGCTCTGCACCGTCCGCCGCGCTCAACGCCTGCTCGGCGCTCACGCCCAGCATCCGGCCCGCCTGTGCCCAGGTGGCGATGTTCTGTGCCCGCACGCCGCGCTGGAAGCTGATCACAGCCTCGCGCCCGGCTTCGCCCGCGATGCTCACGCCGTCGGTGAAGCCGCCCTTTGCCAGCATCGGTATCTCCGGGATGCTGATGTGGAAGCTCTTGCCGCCGATGATGGGCACCCAGTCCGGGATGTCCAGGCCCAGTCCGTTGATGCCGGAGATGGCCTTGTTGATCAGCGCGATCACCGCGTTCACCGGCGTTTTCAGCAGGCCCACCAGCGCGTCGAACGCGCCGCCGAATATCTGCTTTACGCCTTCCCATGCCTGGGACCAGTTCCCGGTGAATACGCCCGTGATGAAAGCGATCAGCCCGTCGAATACGGTCTTGATACCTTCCAGGATGGGGCCGATGCCCTGCGCCAGTGCCGAGATACCCGCCAGCACAGCGGGCACCACGACGGAAGCGATGCTCATAATGACGGTGATGATGCTCTGCACGATAGGCATGACTGCCTGGATGGCCGAGCCGATGATCTGCATAGCCGTCATAATGGCGGAGCCGAGGCCGCTGATGATGCCAGCGATAGACGGAGCCGCCGCTGTGAAGGTTTGCAGGATGATGGGCACCACGGTTCCCGTCAGGAAACTGAAAATGTCCTGGATGATCGGCTTCACGGTCGTCTGTGCAAAGCTCACGATCTGCCCGACCACGCCCATCACCGATTGCAGGATGGTCGTCAGCCCGTCGAAGGCCGCGCCCGCATCCTCTCCGAACAGGTTCGTGATGGTCTCCCGCAGCGGGGCCAGCGCATTTGCCACGCCGCCGTCCGCAAACAGTCCCGTGATGAAGCTGCCCACGTTTTGCAGCACGCCCATGAACTTGTCGAACACGGCCACGCCGGTATCGCCGAATACGTTCTGGATGATGCCCCGGATGTCTTCCAGGTGGTCGCCCAGGATGCTCACCACGGCGATGATGGAGGAGATCACGCCGATCACCGGCGCGGCTCCCGCGAAGATGCTTCCGAAGCCGGAGGCGATGGGACCCCACACGGTCCCCAGCACACCGGCTCCCGACTTCGCCACGGTGCCCAGGCTCCCCAGCACGCCGCCGACGGCTTTTCCCGCGCCGGAGTTGGCGATGCCGCTCACAAAGCCGCCCGCCTTACCCAGCAGGCCGGATAGGTTCTGTTGGATGATGCTGCCTTGAATGGTCGCCGCAGCACCGATGCCTGCGATGCCCTGGCGCAGCGGCATGGTCAGGTTGCCCAGCGCGCCGCCCGCCTTGCCCAGCAGACCCGAAAGGAAGCCGCCGGTCTTCGTGTTCCCCAGCGTGCTCCCGAAACTCCCCAGGGAGGAGAACACGCTGCCGAAATACTGCCCGATGCCGCTTCCTGCAATTCTGTTTTTCAGTGCGCTTCCCGCGCCCTGGTAACCGGATAAGAGGCCCGGCGTTCCCGCTGCCGCTTCCAGCAGCCCCGCCGTGCCCTTGATGCCGTTGCCGGAGATCAGGCTGGATGCCATGCTCCCCAGCGTTTGGAAAAAGCCGTTTCCGCTGGCCGCGCCGCCGAAGGTGGAGAGGAAGCCGCCAGCCGTGCCCGCCGCCTTCTGTCCGCCCCGGAACAGGCTCTTGATGCCGCCCAGCAGACCGCCGGTGCGTTTTCCGCTGCCGCCGACAGAGCTTCCCAGCAGCAGGTTCCCCGCGCCGCTCAAAAGGCTTTCGATGCCCGGCGCGAACTTCATGCCCACGAACACCGCCGCCAGCTTGCCCAGCGTCGAGGCCACCTGCGGCCCGTTGTTCGCCAGGTAGTCAAGCCCTCTCTGGATGTAGGGCAGCGCCCGCTCCATAGCGTCGCCCAGGCGCTCCACGCCGTCGCTTGCGATCTTTCCCAGCGAGTTCGCCAGCGTCGTCAGCTCCGGCATATTCTTCCTGATCTGGTTCAGGAAGTCGATCATCGACAGGCTGAACTCCTTCTTTGCCGGAAGGAACGCTTGGCCGATGTCCTGCATCAGCGCCGCCTTCGCGTTCGACAGCATTAGATCGACCGCTTCCGGCGTGCTCGCTTCGATCAGGAACTCCCGCTCCATACTGCCCGTATAGAGGCCGGGGTCGTTGACCTCGCCCAGCGTCTTCTCAAGCAGCGCGAGGTTCTGCGTGATCTTCGCGCCGCCTTCGATGGCCCACTGACCAAACAGAGTGTTCAGGGCAGCCACCTTGCGCTCGTCCGGCATATTGTTGATGGCCTGGAACACCGATTTCATCGTCCCGATGCCGTCGCTCTGCATGGACCTTGCGATGCCCTCAGCGGTGAAGCCCAGCTCCTCCCACATGGCTTTCTGTGCCTTTGTGGCGTTGGACCCCTTGCTGATGTTCGTGTAGATACGTGAAATGCTGGTTCCCACGCGGTCCGTCGCAACGCCGGTCGCCTGCATGGCCGTGGCGATGGCCGCTGTAGCCGACGGGTCCACGCCCGCGATCTGGCCCATGGATGCTGCCTGGTTCACGCTCTGCGCGATCTCCGCCGCCGTCGTTGCGTTGTTCGCGCCCAGGTAGTTGATCTGGTCCATCAGCGTCATTACCTGGTCATGGTTGAAGTTGAAGGCGGCCTCCCACTTCGCCATGTAGTTGCCCGCCGTGTCGTCTTCAAGGTCCATAGCGGTCGCGGCGACGGCGGTATCACGCAGGATGCCCGTGCTCATTTGCCGGTCCGCGCCGATGCCGGACTGGCCCAGGGCCGCCGACATCTTGGAGATTTGTTCGGTGGTCCGTGGTATCTGCGTGCTGAGGTCCTGAATATAGGTCCTCATGGCTTTCAGGTTGCTTTGTGCCTGCTCGGTGCTGGTGGTGGCGCTTTCCGTCAGCCCGTCCACGTAGCGCACCATCGCAGACATATTGTTTTCCAGCTTCGCGGCCTCGGAGGTGCACTTGGCAAGTCCGGCTACGGTCGCCGTTGCCAGCGCCCCCATGGCCGCAAGCCCCGCCGTGCCCACCTTGCTCATGGTGGTGGTCAGGCTCCCCATCAGGGTATTGGTCTGGTTGATCGCCGTCGTCAGGCTTTTGTCTACCTTACCGGCGATCTTGATGCTTAACTCTAATGTTTTGTTCTGTGCCATTCCTCCGCCACCTCGTTATTCAGCGCGATAAACTCCTCGACGGGCAGTTTCAGGTAGAAGTCCACGCCCGTTCTCGTGACCGCTGACAGGCGGATGGCCGCTTGGCGTAAGGCTTTCGCCCCGCCCTTTACTCGAAAAAACCGCTGTCGTTCACCGCGTTTTTCAGTTTCAGCACCTCGCGCAGCGGCAGGCCCGTGAAGAACTCCTCCGGCAGGCCCGTCGCCATGCTCGCAAGGATGCAGGCGAACAGGTAGTTGAAGGAGGTCTCCGTCACCATAAAGCCAGCGCGTGCCAGCCGGTTCTCTGCCTCGCTCTCGTTCATGCTGTTCAGGTCCGCGATGCCGTTCAGGTCCACCTCCGTGTAGGTCTGTCCCTTGAAGTGATACGGCTCCTCAAGCTGCATCACGTGGTTCTCCGTCGCGGCATCCACGTTCATGTAGTTGCGCACGACACCGGCCACCTTGCGGCTGGCCCCGCGCGGCATCAGCTTGAAAAACTCGATGGGCAGCTCCGCCGCCTTCGCGGCGATGGCCCTTGCAAACGCGGTCGTGGTCTCGCACAGCATAGCGGCGGCCACCTCCCGCTCGTTGAAAAGCTGGCGCTGGGCGTCGATGGCGTCCTTCACCGTCAGCTTATCCAGTCCGCTCAGGTCGATGGAAGTGTATTCCGTGCCCTCGAACTTGTAGGGCTTGCCCAGGTCGATCACGCGCTCGCTCTGCGTGGTCTGCGCGGTTTCCTCGTTGGCCTCCGCCATCATGTTCTTTTCTTCATTCATAGTGCTGCTCCTTTCGGTTTTTGAATATTGCGCAGGCCCTACCCTCCGCCGGTGCAGAGAGTAGAGCCTGCTCGTTTCGCTTTTGACTTTCCGGCCTTATCAGGTCAGCTCGGAGATGCCTGCCAGCATATCCACGCCGTTGACCTTGTAGACGCCGTTCAGCTTGTCCACTTCCAGCAGCGGGGAACCGTCGTTCTCCACCAGCAGATAGGTCAGCTCAAGCGTCACCTTGGCCTCCATGCCTTCACCCTTCTCCACCTTGCCGGGGTTGAAGGTCTTCACGCGGCCCATCTCCACCACGCGCAGGCCCTTGAAGGCGTAGCCGCCGATCTTATCGTAGACCTGCTGGGCGGCGCGCAGCGTCAGGTTCACCACGGACAGGGGAGAAAGCATATCCATGGCGCTGCTGTACAGCACATTGAAGTCGATCTCCTGCTCCATGCTCTCGAACTGGCCGATGGTGGGGCTGTCGATCTCGCCGTTGATGCCAGCGCCGGACACGGTGCTGGTCTTCATCTTCACCTCCGGCAGCGTAACAGACGCAGCTACGCCGATCATCTTGTTACCGTCCAGATAGGTGTTGAAGTCGTTGATCTTCTCAGGGATGTAGTTGTTGCTGATGCTCATGTTTTCG
>USNH01000033.1 GCA_900556015.1 uncultured Eubacteriales bacterium
AGAGCTTGACCGCCGCGGCATTCAGGTCGAGCTGGTTGCTGACGAATGGTGCAACACGCTCGAGGATATCCGGGAATTTGCCGACCGCAGAGCCGGTCATATGGTGCAGATCAAGACGCCCGACCT
Organism: uncultured Eubacteriales bacterium; assembly: GCA_900556015.1. The sequence goes on from USNH01000033.1 coordinate 127, forward strand.
CGGCGGCATCAACAATACCATTGAGGCGGTGCTCTACTGCAAGGCGCACGGCATCGGCGCCTATCAGGGCGGCACCTGCAACGAAACGGACCGCTCGGCCCAGGTCTGCGTCCACTGCGCCATGGCGACCCAGCCGGTGCAGATCCTTGCCAAGCCCGGCATGGGCGTCGACGAGGGCTACATGATCGTATCCAACGAAATGAACCGCATCCTCGCCCTGCGTCAGGCAAAACAGCGCAGCTGAGCAAGAACCAAAACACGCCGCTGGCCGAGAGGCCAGCGGCGTTCACTCTGTCAAAAACAGTTGATCCTTCATTTTTTGTGCGGGATTTTCAAGGTCTGCGTAGGGGCGGACGGCTCTATCCGCCCAAGAGTGGGTATACACATGCCTGGATAGACCGTCCGTAGGGGCGGGGTTCTATCCCGCCCGTTTCTGCTTCCCGCGCCAATATCATCGGCTACTGGTGCGAGATGACCTCACCAATATAGCAACAGCGCCCGCCTCTTTCGAGGCGGGCGCTGCTTCATATTGCTTATTCCTCCACGGGCGGGTTCAGCGTGGCCTGCACCGCCTCGATCAGCGCGTCCAGCGTCTCCGCGTCCTCGCCCATAGGCAGACGGCAGGTCAGGCCGCTCAGATCCACATTCAGCTGCGTGAACGCCTCCGGCAGGCTGACGCCCTTCACCGTGGGCCACACGTACCAGCCGCTTTCCGCCATCAGCGCCTGGCCGGTGGGGGACAGCATAAACTCCATCCACAGCTGCGCCGCCGCGCTGTGCCCTGCGCCCCGCAGGATGGCCGCGCCGTGGAGTACGTAGGGCGTACCCTCGTCGGGCATCACCAGTCGGATGTCGTCATAGCCGTTTTCCAGCCGCTGGGCCGCGCCGCGATCCAGTAGTCCCACCGCTACCACGCACTCACCTGTGCCCACGTACTTTGCCGCCGGGTCGCCGTCCTCCGTGTACCGCACCGTGTTCTCGTCCAGCGCCAGCAGGTACTTCTCCGCCTTGCTGCCGTATGTGTCCAGCGCCGCCTGGGCCAGCAGCCGCCCTTCCGCGGTGTCGTATCCGGGCAGCCACAGCAGCTCCCAGTACTCCAGCTTCGTCAGGTCGTCCCAGCAGGACGGCGCGCCGATCTCCATCTCCTTCAGGGAGGCGGTGTTGACCATCAGCCCAAGGGGATCAACCGCCACGCCGTACCACAGGCCATCCGCCCCGGCAAAATCACCGTCGGTCAACCCCGCTGCGGCGGCGGGGACGTAGGCCGTCAGCCCGCCTATGGCTGCCGCCTCCTCCAGCGCGCCGCTGTCCGCGCCGAACCACACGTCCGCGCCGGGCCGCCCCGGCTTGTTCAGCTTGTCCAGCACCGCCCGGTCGCTGACCTCCTGATAGCTGACGCGGATGTTGAACAGCTCCTCGAACGTCTCGCAGGCGGCGGTGAGATAGTCGGCGGGGCAGCCGCCGTACACCGTCAGGCTGCCCTCCGCCTGGGCCTGCTCCACCAGCGTTTCCAGCCCGGTAAAGGCGGCGGGGTATTCCCACTCCGTGTCGCCGGTGTCCTCCGTCTGGCCGCAGGCCGTCAGGGATAACGCTGCCAGCAGCGCCAGCAGCAGGGCGGTACATTTTTTCATAGGGTGTCCTCCTTACGAAAGCAGGCCCGGCCACAGGGCCGGGCCTGTTCTATTTCAAGGGGTATTATACCGACATTTTTCGCCGCTGTCAATCTCACCGCAGACACGCGGTGAACACCACCTGCCCTGCCGCCGCTTCGGCCTTGATCCACCCCCGGTGTCCCTCGGCGATGCTCCGGGCCACTGACAGGCCGATACCGAAGCCTGTGGCCTCGCCGCTGCGGGAGGTGTCCGCCCGGTAGAAGGGGGAATCCGTGATCTTTTAACCGCAATTTGCATGAAAACGCATAAGTTGTGCATTTTAGAAACGGATTGCCGCGCCAGTCTGCGGACTGGCTCGCAATGACGGGCTTTTTCGACAGCCTGAGCCCACCCGGTTAAAGAAAGCCTAAAGACCCGTGTTTTTACATACCGCACAAAAAGAAAGCTGGAATTTATACAATATGCACAAAACTGACCGCCGCCCCGCATCGGAAATATTCCAGCCCCAGGGGGTTGCTTTGCAGAATGCGCCGTGCTATACTATGCCTTGCACGCGGGAGATTTTCCGCGTTTTCCTGCGCCTATTCGGCAAAAACAGGAAAAATTCGCAACATTAGGAGGGTATGGCCATGTCTGCTGCCTCTCGCCGCCGGACGCTCACCGTAGAGATGACCTCCGGCTCTCTTTGGAAAAACATACTGCTGTTCAGCCTGCCGCTGATGATGACCCAGGTGCTGGAGGTGCTGTTCAACCTCAGCGACGTGGCCATCGCCGGCAAATACGCCTATAACACCTATATCGCCCTGGGCTCGGTGGGTTCTACCACCACCCTGGTCTCCCTGTTCACCGGCCTGCTCATCGGCCTGGGCGGCGGCGTCAACGTGTCCGTGGCCCGCGGCCTGGGCATGGGCAGCGATGAGGACGTGGAGCACACCAACCACTCCTCTCTGCTCATCTGCCTGGCCGCCGGTGTCCTCACCTGTCTGGTCTGCGTGTTCTTCGCCGAGCCCATGCTCCGCCTGCTGAACACCAAGGAGGAGTTCCTCCCCGGCGCGGTGCTGTACCTGAAGCTCTACGCCTTGGGCCTGCCCGCCATGGGCATCTACAACTGCGGCAACGGCATCCTCAGCGCCACCGGCGACACCAAGCGCCCCCTGATCTATCTCTCCGTGGCCGGCGTGCTGAACGTACTGCTGAACCTGTTCTTCGTCATTGGCTGCAATATGTCCGCCGAGGGCGTGGCCATCGCCAGCGCCATCGCCCAGTGGGTGTCCGCCATCCTCATCATGATCCACCTGCTGCACCGCAAGGACTGCTGCCGCATCTGCCTGAATAAGCTGCGCTTCCACCGATTGGCCTCCAAGCGGGTGCTGCTCATCGGCGTGCCCTCCGGGCTGCAAAACGCCATCTTCGCCGTGGCCAACCTGTTCGTCCAGGCGGGACTGAACTCCTTCGACGAGATCACCGTCTCCGGCGCGGCTGCCGCCGCCAATGCCGACACCCTGGTGTTCAACATGATGGCCGCGTTCTACACCGCCTGCGCCAGCTTCGTCAGCCGCAACTGGGGCGCGGGCCGGAATGAGCGCATCCGCAAGAGTTATTATATCAGTATGCTCTACGCCTCCATCGTGGGCGCGGTGGCCGGTGTGCTGCTGCTGGTCCTTGGCCGCCAGTTCCTGGGCTTCTTCGCCGATAAGCCGGAGGTCATCGATGCCGGTGTGGATCGCCTGCGGATCATGGCTTTCTCCTACTTCATCGCGCCCCTGATGGATGCCAGCATCGCCGCCTCCCGCGGCCTGGGCCGCAGCGTCGCCCCCACCGTCGTGGTCATCATGGGCTCGTGCGTGTTCCGCGTGGTGTGGATCTACACCGTGTTCGCTTTCTTCCACACCATCACATCCCTGTACCTGCTGTATATCGTCTCCTGGATCATCACCGGCGTGGCCGAGGCCATCTATTTCCGCATCACGTACAAAAAGTGCGTCCTGCAAAAGACCATGACCTGGTAACGCTCTATGCGGGTGAGGGAGAGCCGCTGACGCGCCGCACCCCATTATTTGTCCGTAGTAGTGGCGGGGTTCTACCCCGCCCACCGCTGCACACAAGCGCTCCTTGCGATTTCGTAGGGGGCGATGCCCTCATCGCCCCACCAGCGAAAAAACCGCCCTCCGGGCGGTTTTTTCATGCCAACAGCTCATCGTATGTGGTGTGCAGCGCGTCACGGATGCCCCGCAGCTGCGCGGCCTGCAAATGCTGTGTGCCGCGCTCGATCTTCACCAGCGTCTCCCGCGTCATCTCCACACCGTCCAGCTGAAGCCGCCGCACCAATTCCGTCTGCCCAATACCCTGAGACAGACGGATGCGCCGAATATTCGCGCCGATGTGGATAGTATCCTGCTTGACCTTCTGCTCCATGCCGCATACCTCCGAAAAGGACTGAAACAAGTCCTGTTTCTCTTGATAGTATGCGTAATTCGTGCTACAATGGGACTGAAACGGGTTCTATTCGAAAGGGGATGATGAAATCTCCAAACAAGTAACGCTGCTTGTGGACGAGGCGGCATACGCGCTTTACGCACGGGTAGGCCAGGCCGCAGGTGGCCTGTCGCCGGAGCAGGTCATGGCCGATGCGTTGTTCAAACTGGCCGGTGAATTGAGCCTGCAAGCGCTGGACAAGAAAAGCCATGCATAAAAAAACCGCCCTCTGGGCGGTTTTTTCTATATTCCCTTATTCCTCCAGCGCGTAGAACAGCTCCGCCATCTGCGCCGTCACGTCCTCCGTGAAGCTGCACAGCGTCACGCAGTAGACGTAGTTCCCGGTTTTCAGGCATACCATCAGCTCATACATGGCCGTTCCGCCCTTTTCCCCGGTCACGGTGATGGCGGGGCACTTCTCCGTCCCCGCAAAATCGGCGGCGGACACCTGCACCGCCACGTTCTCATACCCGTATGCGCCCAGCGTGTCCCCCAGCTCCCCGGCGGACAGCTCCACATAGTCCTGCGCGCTCACCGCCGCGCCGCCCAGCAGCCCCAGGTTCTGGAACACAACGTTCATGGTCATCAGCCCGTCGGTGGACACGGCGTACATATCAAAGATGCTGGGACTGTCCGCCAGCATGGCCTTCACGTCCTCGCTGTCCGTGCCCTCGGTCAGTACGCCGTTCAGCTCCGCCATCTGCTCCTGGGTGTAGAACACCCAGCTGTCGTCCAGCTTGCAGCCGATCCCGGCGAACTCGTTGGCGTACACGCCGCCGCTGACGCTTCCCGGCTCGAACCCGTCCTGCGTTTCATCGTCCGCCCCCGGCTGCACCGTGCCCGTCCCGGTGTTCTCCGTCACCCCGGGCCGCACCGTGCCGCCGATGTCCTCCGTATCCGTATCGCTCCTGCCGCCGCAGGCCGTCATGGTCAACGCCATCACCGCCGCCAGCAGCAGAGAAATATACCGCTTCATCCGCTCCACCTCCCTGTGGTTTTCCCTGTCATTTTACCATCCTCGCCGCAAAATGACAAGCCAGCATCCGCCATATTTTTTCCTGCGTCCCTTCCTCCCCATTTCCCGACATATCTCGCCGTCCTTTTCCGCTACAATATGACCATTGACAGAAAGGGGAGGGACAAGCCTTGAAACAACTGCTTCGCGGGATCAGCCGCACCGCGCCGCTGCCGCTTACGGCGCTGGCCGCGCCCGCCGCCGCTTTCTTCCTGTCCGCCGCCGCGCTGGGCGGCCAGTTCAGCCCTTGGACGCTGGCGGCGGTGGCCGTCTCCGGCACGGGCTGGAGCGGCCTCGCCTCCGTGGCGTGTGCGCTGCTGGGCGCGCTGGCGTTCCTGGATTTCCAGCCCGGCCTGCGTCTGGGCGCGGCAGCGCTGCTCATCTTCTGCGCCAACACGTCCTTCTGCACCACCCGCCTGTACCGCTGCGACTGGTTTCGTCCCCTTGCCGCCGTGCTGGCGTCATCCCTGGTGCAGACGGCCTACCTGTGGCAGCGGAGCGGACGGCAGTGGGCGCTGTGGTGCGCGTCGCTGGCCCTGCTCTACGGCTGCATCCGCCTGTGGCCGCAAAGACTGGGCGGCCCGGCGGAGGACAGCCGCAATGGCCGTTTTTTGCTGCTGCTGGGTGTCTGCGCCGCCTTGAGCCGCCTGTCGCTGTACGGCTTCTCGCCCGCCATGCTGGCCGCCGCCGTGCTGCTGCTGGCCCTCAGCCGCTCCGTCCGCCCCGCCGACCTGATCTGCGCCGGGGCGCTGGCGGGCCTTACGCTGGATCTCTGCGCCGTGGACACGTTCTACGCCTCCGTAGTGCTGGCCCTTGCCGCCGCATCCTGCGCCGCCGCCCGGTCGCTGCCCCGTATCCTGTCCGCCGCCGCGTTCTGCGCCGGCGGCCTGTGCGGCGCGTGGCTGCTGGGCGATGTCCAGCCCTTTGCCCTGCTGTGTGAGCTCATCGCCGCCTGCGGCGCGTATCTGCTGCTGCCCGCCGCGCCGCTGACCCGTCTGCCCGCCCCGGACATGGCCGCCGCCCCGGCGGCGGCACTCCAAGCGGTGTACGACAGCCTGCCCGCCGAAGCTCCGGCCCTCCGCCCCGAGAACCCCGCCGTGCTGTTCGACCGTGCGGCGGAGCAGGTCTGCCGCGACTGCGCCCTGCGCGCCGACTGCTGGCAGTCCCATTACACCGATACCTACAACGCCTTCAACGATGCCTGTCCCCGGCTGCTCCGCCGGGGTAAGCCCCTGGCCGAGGACTTCCCCGCCTACTTCGCCGCCCGCTGCATCCGCTTTCCTCAGTTGCTGTCGGCGCTGGAGGAGCAGCTCCGGGGCTTTCTCCAGCGCCGCGCCCACCACGCCCGGCTGGACGCGGCCTACCGCCTGGCCCGTGAGCAGTACGCCCAGGTCTCCCAGCTCCTGACACGTCAGGAAGCGGAGGATGCCCCGGCCCGCCCCCGGTACGTCTGCCGCACCGCCCTGGCCACCCGGCCCAAGAAAGGCGAGGCGCTCTGCGGTGACGAGGCCGCCTGCTTCGCCGTGGGGGGCAGGACGTACCTGCTGCTGTCCGACGGCATGGGCAGCGGCGACAGCGCCCATCACGAGGCCGCCATGACCGTCCGACTGCTGCGCCAGTTTCTCGCCGCCGGCATCCATGCCGCCCCGGCGCTGAAAACGCTGAACACCGCCCTTATGCTCCGCTGTCAGGGCGGCGCGGGCTTTACCACCATCGACCTGGCCTGCATGGACAGCGCCTCCGGCGTGGTCACGCTGTATAAGTACGGCGCTGCCCCGTCCTACCTGAAAAAGAGCGGCACGGTGACGCGGCTGGCGGGCAGCGCCCTGCCCGCCGGGCTGGAGAGTGCCGACCGCGACCCGCAGCCCCAGCGATTGACCCTGTCCCCCGGTCACTGGCTGGTGCTGGTGTCCGACGGTGTCACCGGCGACAGTGACGAGTGGCTGCAGGATCTTCTGGCCGGCTGGGACGGCACATCTCCCCGCCAGCTGGTGTCCCTCATCCTCCGCGAGGCGGAGGATCGCTGGCACGGCGATGACGACTGCGCCGTGCTGGCCCTCCGGGCCGAGCGGCTGGGCGACGGAAAAAAGCGGGTGTGACGCGCCGCATTTTTCTCATTTCACCGTATAACTTCCCTCCGCCCCGGCGATACTAGGGCTGTAACAAATGCAGCAAGGAGGGCATCCACTTGGTTAAAGGCGTTTCCCGCCGCGTCATCGTCGTTGACTCACCCGACCCGCGGATATTTGAACAGGCGATCTTCATTCTCCCCACCGATGGCGGCGGTGTCAGCTCCCGCCAGCTGGTGGATCAGGCGGTGCGTATCGCCCGCAACTATGCCCGCTGTCAGGGCGGCTCCCGCCGCCGCTTCCGCTGGCCCGCCTGGCTTTGGGCCGTGTGCGGCGCGGCAGTCTGCGGCCTTGCGTGGCTGCTCATCTCACTTTTCTGACGTTGGTTTCATGCGGGAAAACGGCCCGCTTGAAATAGATGGCTTTTCCATCGTTTTTTCCCACCGTTTTTCTCCTCACTTGGGGCGGACGCATCAGCGTCCGCCCCTTTTTTCGTAATGTCAGGTAACTGAAAATAATTTAGAACGCCTGACAAAAAGTCTTGTTTTTTCCGTTAAAAGGCGTTAAGATATAAGTGCGCCCGTTCCGGGCGCATCACACTTGCAAAGGAGAGTATCACATGGAGCGTATCTTCCACCTGAAGGAGAACGGCACCACGGTCAAAACGGAGATCCTGGCCGGCCTGACCACCTTCATGACCATGGCGTACATCATCGCCCTGAACCCCAACCTGCTGACCAACTTCGCCGTCGGCACGCCCCTTTGGAACGGCGTGTTCCTGGCCACCTGCATCGCCAGCGCCATCGGCACGGTGGTCATGGCCTTCCTGGCCAACAAGCCCTTCGTCATGGCCCCCGGCATGGGTCTGAACAGCTTCTTCGCCGTCATCGCCGGCAACGTGGCC
>USNH01000034.1 GCA_900556015.1 uncultured Eubacteriales bacterium
GAGGCTTTTTCGACAGCCTGACACAAGGCCCGCCTCTCGGCGGGCCTTGTGGGCTTGTGTGTTACTTGTCGTCCTTGCCGCAGCAGCGCTTGTACTCCACCTCCATGACGGAGGCCACGGTGTGACGGCCATAGTCGTCCAGCGCGGCGTATTGGGTCAGCAGCTGCTCGGTGTCATCGGTAAGGTAAAAAGCTGCGTCATCGGACAAAGCCTTGATACCCAGCACCTGACACATCTGTACCACCGTGTCGAAGGAAGAACCGCCGACGCCGTTGTGCAGGGCGCTGTTGATGGTGGACAGGGGTACGCCCACGGCGAACGCGAACTGGCGGACGCTGCGGTACTGCCGCGAGATCTCATCGCGGACGATCTTGGTCAGATTATCCATGTTTTGTCCTCAACTCACTTCTTATTAGGATTACCAAAATTAGGTAAAGTTATTATAGCACGGTTTTGGGCGGCACACAACCAAAAAAGTGGTTTTTCATGAAAATTTAACATATTCCCGCTGCTGCCCCGGTGAGCCGCCGCAAATTGCTCTTTTATTTTTACCGCCTGTGTGGTAGAATAAACCCGTTATGAAGAAAAAATTGCTTTCCTCCGGCCCGCGGACGGCGGTGGGCCGGCTGGCCGCGGATATGCTGCGGCGCTACTACACCCACGACGTGGCGCGGGACAGCGCGGCGCTGACGTATTACCTGCTGTTCGCCATCTTCCCGCTGCTGATCTTCATCAGCGCGCTGCTGGGCCTGCTGGATTTGGACATCGCGTACATCACCTCGGTGCTGAAGCCTCTGCTCCCGGCGGACGTGCTGGGCGTGGTGCAGTCCTATCTGGAATACGTCTCCGCCAATCAGAGCCGCCAGCTGCTGTGGTTCAGCCTGGTGTTCTCCATCTGGTTTCCCATGCGGGCCACCGGCTGCCTGATGCACTCCCTGCGTAAGGCCTTCGGCCAGCCCACGCCGAAGAGTATGTGGCGCAGTCAGTGGCGCATACTGCTGTTCACGATATGGCTCATCGTGGTCATCGCCGTCACGCTGGTGCTGGTGGTCATCGGGCGGCGGGCGCTGGAGTTCGCGGGCCGGTTCATCACCCTGCCGGCGGGCTTCATCGAGGTGTGGAGCTATATGCGCTTCATCGTGCTGGCGCTGGTCATCACCGTGTCGCTGGTGCTGCTGTACGGGCTGGCCCAGGGGCGGCGGCAGCCGCTGCGGGAGGTCATGCCCGGCGTGTGCGGTTCGCTGGCGGCGTGGATGGTGCTGAGCATGGCGTTTTCGTACTATGTGGAGACCATGGGCCGCTACTCGGTGCTCTATGGCTCTATCGCCACGGTGATCGTGGTGCTGCTGTGGCTGTATATGTCGGGGCAGGTATTGATACTGGGCGCGGAGTTTTCCGCCGCGCTGCTGGATAAGGAACGCGCCGCCGGCGCGGAGGAGGACACATGAAGATCATCATCGTAGGCTGCGGCAAGGTGGGCTATGCCATCGCCCAGCAGCTGACCCAGGAGAAGCACGACATCACGCTGGTGGATGACGAGCCGGAGCATCTCAGCCGTGCCGACAGCACACTGGACGCCATGTGCCTCAACGGCAACGGCGCGTCTATCAGCGTGCTGATGGAGGCCGGCGTGCGAAGCGCCGACCTGGTCATCGCCGTCACCGGCGTGGACGAGACGAACCTGGTGTGCTGCCTCATCGCCAAGAGCCTGGGCGCGCAGCACACCGTGGCCCGGGTACGCAACCCGGACTACCGGCGGGACGCCGATATGCTGAAGCGGGAGATCGGGCTGGACATGGTCATCAACCCCGACCTGGCGGCGGCCCAGGAGATCGCCCGTATCCTCAGCTTCCCCGCCGCCATCTCCGTCGAGCCCTTCGCCGGCGGACGCATCGACATGATCGGCTTCCAAATGCAGGAGAGCGACACCATTCTGGGCCACAGCCTCAGCGACTTCCACCGGGAGCGGGTGGCGGAGGTGCTGATCTGCGCCGCCCAGCGGGGCGATGAGTTCATCATCCCCAACGGCTCGTTCGTGCCCCGGCTGGACGACCGTCTGTATATGGTGGGCACCAAGGCCGAGCTGCAAAAGATGCTCAAATCCATGGGCCGCAGCCTGTACCGGGTGAAGGACGTGTCCATCCTGGGCGGCAGCCGCATCAGCATGTACCTGAGCTGGGAGCTGGCCCGCACCGGCACGCGGGTACATATCGTGGAGCGGGATCACGACAAGTGCCTGCGCCTGTCCCAGGAGCTGCCGGACGCCATGATTATCGAGGGCGACGGCACGGACAACGACATGATCCGCTCCGAGAACCTGTTCGGCGCGGACGGCTTCGTGGCCCTGACGGGCCGGGACGAGGAGAACCTGCTCATGGCCCTGTCCGCCCGGCGCGCCGGGGTGCGTAAGGTGCTGGCCAAAATGACCCGCCCCAACTACATGGAGCTGGTGCAGGAGACGGGGCTGGGCAGCATCATCAGCCCCAAGGACATCATCGCCAATCAGATCACCCGCTACGTCCGTGCGCTGGCCAACTCCCAGGGCATGGCGGTGGAGTCGCTGTATAAGCTGCTGGGTGGCCGGGTAGAGGCGCTGGAGTTCACCGTCAGCGAAAAGGGCGCGGAGCGTCTCGGCCTGCCCCTGAAGGATCTGACGCTGAAGCCAGGCATCCTGCTGGCAGCCATCGTGCGGGAGGGCCGCACCATCATCCCCGGCGGCATGACGGTGATCCAGGCCGGCGACCACGTGCTGGTCGTGACCAACGCCATGGGCCTGACCGACCTGAAGGATATACTGGAATGACACGAAAAAGAACCGCCCTAGGGCGGTTCTTTCATATCCTCTCATACGCCAGGCGGGGCGTGCCGTCGGCCACATGGATCACGCCGCAGCGGGCGAACCCCGCCCGCTCCAAACAGCGCTGCATGGTCACGTTGGCCTCATGGGTGTCCGCCCGCAGGTGCGGCAGCCGGGTCAGCGCCCAATCCACCGCCTCCGCCAGCACGCCGCGGCGCGTGCCGTCGCTGCCCAGCCGGTGCAGCGTGCCGTAGGGCGTATCGTCGTCCCGCCACGCGCCGCGGATGGTCTGATACGTGGGGTCGTCGCCCACGATAAAGGCGAACACGCCGTAGACAGCGCCGCCGTCCTCCATCACGTACAAATCGCCCCGCTCCACATCCTGCCGCAGCAGCGCCTCCGACGGGTAGCCGTTCACCCACTGGACGGTGTTGCCGTTGGATCGCATGAACCGCCGCGCACTGTCGTAAATGGCCAGGGCGCGGGGCAGGTCGCTCTCTGTTGCTCTCCGCACCATATCAGTTCTTCAGGCTCTGCAGCGGCGCGGGGATGCGCCCGCCCCGGGCGATGAAGTCGGCGCTGGACGCTTCGTGTACCGGCATCAGCGGCGCGCTGCCCAGCAGTCCGCCCATCTCCACCATGTCGCCCACGTCCGCCCCCTCCACGGGGATGATCCGCACGGCGGTGGTCTTGCTGTTCACCATGCCCACCGCCGCCTCATCGGCGATGATGGCGGAGATGGTCTCCGCCGTGGTGCTGCCGGGCACGGCGATCATATCCAGCCCCACGGAGCACACGCAGGTCATGGCCTCCAGCTTGTCGATGGTCAGCGTGCCGTCCAGCGCGGCGGCGATCATGCCCTCGTCCTCGGACACGGGGATAAACGCGCCGGACAGGCCGCCCACATGGCCGCTGGCCATAACGCCGCCCTTCTTCACCGCGTCGTTCAGCAGCGCCAGCGCCGCCGTCGTGCCGTGCGTGCCGCAGACAGCCAGCCCCATCTCCTCCAGAATGCGGGCCACGCTGTCCCCCACCGCCGGGGTAGGGGCCAGGGACAGATCCACGATGCCAAAGGGCGTATCCAAACGGCGGGAGGCCTCCGAGGCCACCATCTGCCCCATGCGGGTGATCTGAAAGGCGGTCTTTTTGATGGTCTCCGCCACCACGTCAAAGGGCTGGCCCTTACACCCCTGCAAGGCGTGGTACACCACGCCCGGGCCGGACACGCCCACGTTGATGACGCTGTCGGCCTCGCCCACGCCGTGGAACGCCCCGGCCATGAAGGGGTTGTCCTCCACGGCGTTGCAGAACACCACCAGCTTGGCGCAGCCCAGCCCCTCCCTGTCGGCGGTCAGGCGGGCCGTCTCCTTGATGATCCGGCCCATTTGGGCCACGGCGTCCATGTTGATACCGGCCTTGGTGCTGCCCACGTTGACGCTGGAGCAGACCAGATCCGTCTGTGCCAGCGCCTGGGGGATGGAGGCGATGAGCCGCCGGTCGCCGGAGGTAAAGCCCTTCTGCACCAGGGCGGAGTAGCCACCGATAAAGTCCACGCCGCAGGTCTTGGCCGCCCGGTCCAGCGTCAGCGCCAGGGGCACGAAGTCCTCCCCCTTGCAGGCCGCCGCCGCGATGGCGATGGGCGTGACGGAGATGCGCTTGTTGACGATGGGGATGCCGAACTCGCTCTCGATGTCCCGCCCCGTCTGCACCAGCTTCTCCGCCCGTGTGCATATCTTGTCGTATATCTTGTCGCAGCAGCGGCCCATATCCTCATCGGCGCAGTCCAGCAGGGAGATGCCCATGGTGATGGTACGGATGTCCAAATGCTGCTTGTCCACCATGTCGATGGTGTCGAAAATATTTTGCAGACTCAGCATGGCGCACACCTCACAGCTTGTGCATGGCGTCGAAGATGTCCTCCCGCTGGATGCGGATGGACAGCCCCCGGCCCTCGCCGTACTCCTTCAGGATGGTACGCAGCTCGTCAAAGGGCGCTTTGCAGGCGGTCAGATCCACCACCATCATCATGGTGAAATAGCCCTCCATAATGGTCTGACTGATGTCCAGCACGTTGATCTGACAGTCCGCCAGCGTGTTGCACACCCCGGCGATGATGCCCACCTGATCTTTTCCCACAACGGTAACGATCGCTTTCATAAAACTAACTCCCTTCAGATGATAGTATATTTCCTATTCCAGCTCATCCAGCGTCAACGAATAACTCGCCAAAAAGTGCTCCCGGAAATACCCCAGCTCCGGCAGATCCATCTCGTCCAGCGCGGTGGCGGTCTGCTGGGCGGCGCGGCGGAACTCGTCGTTGCCCGCCTTCAGCTCCTCCAAGCACTTGATGTGGGCGGCCAGCTTGTCCGCCGCCTTCACCAGCGTCTCCACCTCCGGGTCTGCCGGGCGGAGCAAGTCCTCATACGCGGGCCGCAGCTCCGGCGGCAGCATATCCAGCAGCTTCCGCTCCGCCACCCGCTCCACGTTCTTGTAGGCGTCCCGGATGTCCGGGTTGTAGTACTTGATGGGTGTGGGCATATCGCCGGTGAGGATCTCCGCCGCGTCGTGATACAGCGCGGCGGCGGCCACCTGCCCGGCATCCACCTGCCCGCCAAAATACTCGTTTCGCAGCACCGCCAGCGCGTGGGCCAGCACCGCCACCTGATGGCTGTGCTCCTGGATGTTCTCGCTGTAACTGTTCCGCATCAGCGCCCAGCGCTGGATGAACCGCATACGGTTGATATAGGCAAAAAAGTGGTTCATATTATGTCAACTCCCCTATCAGCATATCGCCGTCCACTGCTTCTATCTTCACATTTCGCACAGCGTTATGTAAATCTTCTCCCCGCACGCCCACCTGGCAGTAATTGGGCGCGTGGCCCACGTAGAGGCCGCCCTTCTCCTGCTCGAACAGCACCGGGTATGTCTGCCCCACGCAGCCGTGCAGATACGCCTGCTTCATCCGTTCCGCCGTCTCGGCGGCCTGTGCGGCCCGCCGCTCCTTCACGGCGGCGGTGCATTGGTCCGGCATGGCGGCGGCCTTCGTGCCGGGCCGGACGGAGTAGGGGAAGATGTGCATGGCGGCGAAGCCGCATTTCTCGATAAACGCCAGCGTCTGTGCGAACTCCTCCTCCGTCTCGCCGGGAAAGCCGGTGATCAGGTCGGTGGTCACGGCGGGGCGGTCGAAGTACTGCCGCAGCAGGGATACGGACTCATAAAACCGGGCGGTGTCGTACTTGCGGTTCATGCGGCGCAGCGTGCCGTCACAGCCGGACTGCATGGACAGATGGAAGTGCGGACACAGGTTGGGCAGCCTGGCCGCCCGGCGGCAGAACTCCTCGGTGATGGTGCGGGGCTCTAAGCTCCCCAGCCGCAGCCGCATCTCCCCGGCAGCGTCAGACACCGCCTCCAGCAGGTCGATGAGCGTCTCCCCGTTTTTCAGGTCGTGTCCCCAGCCGGAGATCTCGATGCCGGTGATGACCAGCTCACGGTAGCCCTCCTCCCGCAGACGGCGGGTCTGGGCCACTGCCTCCGCCTTGGGCAGGGAGCGCACCGGCCCGCGGGCGTAGGGGATGATGCAGTAGGTGCAGAAGTTCACGCAGCCGTCCTCCACCTTCAGCATGGCGCGAGTGCGCTCCGCCATGCCCCCGGCAGGCAGCACCTCGAACGCCCGGCGGCGCAGCGCATCGTCCAGCAGCGTCAGCGGCTCTTTCTCCCGGGCGGCCTGCTCCAGCAGGTCGAGGAACGCCATGCGGTCGCCCGTCCCGGCGATGAGATCCAGCCCCAGCCCGGCAGCCTCGTCGCTGTGGGTCTGCACATAGCAGCCGCAGGCGGCCACCACCGCGTGCTCGTTCAGCTTGCGGCAGCGGCGGATCATCTGCCGTGACTTCTTGTCGCTGACGGCGGTGACGGAGCAGGTGTTGACGATATAGGCGTCCGCCGCGCCGTCAAAGGGCACGATCTCGTGCCCTCGCCGGGTCAGCTCCTGCTCCATGGCCTGTGTCTCGTATTGGTTCACCTTGCAGCCCAAGGTGTAGATGGCGATACGCATCTTGCACTTTCCTTTATTCTATCGTATAATGATGTTTCACGGGCGGGCGCTTTCCCGCCCCGGAACTCGTACATTATACTTGATTTCGCCGTGGCTGACAAGTACCGGCTTAGGAAAACAGGAGGCAGATATGATCTATTTGGACAATGCGGCCACCACACCCGTGCCGAAGGCGGTGGCCGACGCGGTATATGACGTGCTGCTGCACCACTGCGGCAACCCCTCCTCCCAGTACCCCGCCGGTCAGGAGATGAAAAAAGCGGTGGAGGGCTGGCGCGCCGTCATCGCCGGAGCGCTGCACTGCCCCCCGGAGCACCTGCACTTCACCTCCTGCGGCACGGAGAGCGACAACTGGGCCATCCAGGCCGCCCTGTGGCAGGGCCGCCACACCGGCAAGCACATCATCACCACCGCCGTGGAGCACAGCGCCATCCTCGAGCCCTGCAAGCTCCTGGCGCAGCAGGGCTATGACGTGACGTACCTCAAGCCCGGGCGTGACGGCAATATCACCGTGGAGCAGGTGGCCAACGCCCTGCGTGAGGACACGGTGCTGGTGTCCATGATGCTGGTGAACAACGAGACGGGCTGCGTGTTCCCCGTAGCGGAGACGGCCCGCCTGCTGCGGGAGAAAAAGTCCCCTGCCCTGCTGCACTGTGACGCGGTGCAGGGCTTTCTGAAGGTCTCCTGCGACCCGGCGGGCTGGGGCGTGGACATGATGAGCCTGTCCGGCCACAAGCTGGGCGCGCCCAAGGGTATCGGCGCGCTGTATATCGGCCCGCGCCTGCGCGAGCCCCGTCCCCTGCTGCCCGGCGGCGGACAGGAGCGCGGCCTGCGCTCCGGCACGGAGGCCACCGCCCAGATCGCCGGTTTTGCCAAGGCGGTAGAGCTGCGGCTGGAGGACTACGACGCGAAGCTCGCCCACATGACCGCCCTGCGGGACTATTGCAGGGAAAAGCTGCTGGCCATGGGCGGCGTAGTGCCGGTGGGCGCGGGCACAGCGCCCCACATCCTGTCCGTGTCGCTGGTGGGCTACCCCAGCGCCAACATTGTCACGGAGCTGGGCGCGGAGGGCATCTGCATCTCCGCCGGGTCGGCCTGCCATCAGGGCAAGGCCAGCCACGTGGTCTCCGCCCTGGGGCTGGACAAAAAGACCGCCGCCGGCGTCATCCGCATCTCCTTCTCCCCCG
>USNH01000035.1 GCA_900556015.1 uncultured Eubacteriales bacterium
GACAGCCGACGAGCAGCTTCCGCCCCGCCAAAAACCTGCCGTGGAAGTGTCCGTAGGTATATGCCGCGTGCGTCCACGCCTGCCACGAGGGCGCGATCGACCTGGTGAACGGCAAGGCGAAGCTCATGCGGGAGCATTACTGCGACGGGCTGGGTGACTGTCTGCCCGCCTGTCCCACCGGGGCGATCACCTTTGAGGAGCGGGAAGCGCCGGCCTATGACGAGGCGGCGGTGAAGGCGTCCCAGGCGGCGAAAAAAGTGGCCCACAGCGGCGGCTGCCCCGGAAGCCGCATCCGCATGATGGCGGAGCGGAAGCCGGAGACGGCGGTGCAGGGCGTGACGGGTCAGCTGACCAACTGGCCGGTGCAGCTGAAATTAGCGCCGGTACACGCGCCGTATTTTGACGGCTGCGACCTGCTGGTGTCGGCGGACTGCGCGGCATATACCTACGGAGACTTCCACGGCAGGTTTTTGGCGGGGCGGAAGCTGCTCGTCGGCTGTCCCAAGCTGGACGGCGTGGACTACACGGAGAAGCTGGCGGCGGTGCTGCAAGGCAACGACATCCGCTCCGTCACGCTGCTGCGGATGGAAGTGCCCTGCTGCGGCGGGCTGGAGTACGCCGTCAGAGCGGCGCTGGCGCGCAGCGGGAAGGACATTCCTCTAACGGTGCAGGTGGTGAACATCGACGGCACGCTGGCGTGAATTGAGGTAAAGAGAGCCGCCCGGAGGGCGGCTTTCCTTTTTATCAAGTTCGCTTACAGGCCCAGGCCGGGGATGTTCAGGCCGCCGGTCAGGGCGTTCATAGAGCTGCTCATGGCCTCGTCGGCCTGGCGCAGCGCCTCGTTGACGGCGGAGATCACAAGATCCTGGAGCATCTCCACGTCCTCGGCATCCACCACGTCGGGCTTGATGGTAAGGCCCACCAGCTCCTTCTTGCCGGTGACGGCTGCCGTCACCGCGCCGCCGCCGACGGAGGCGGTGAACTGGCGGCTCTCCACCTCCTCCTGGGCCTTGGCCATCTCCTGCTGCATCTTCAGCAGCTTCTGCTGCATCTGCGCCTGCTGCTGCATCATGCCGGCACCGCCGGAAAAGCCCTTGCGGGCACTGTATCCCTTTGCCATATCTCTGGTCTCCTTTTATTTGATTTGGAAATTATCCAGCTGCTGGCCGTTTTGCAGCAGCTCGTTGAGCTTGTCGGGTTTGTCCGCCGGGGCTTCCCAGGGCGGCGTTTCCGCCGGACGGGGAGGCGGTGGCGGCGCGGGGGCTTCCTCCCGCGGGGGAGGGGGTGCGGGCTTGGGCGGCGCGGGTCGCTTGGCCGGGGCGGCGGTGAGCTGGCCCACCCGGAGCTGCACCCGGATGGGGCGGCCCAGCTCCTCGGCGGTCACGTCACGCAGGACGGTGGTGATGGTCTCGTTGTTCAGCTGGCTCATGGTGAAATCGTCCCGGCAGACCACGGTCAGGCAGTCGTCCTCCAGCACGCCCTTGGCCATGTTCAGCATGACGCGGCACTGCACCGGCAGCGCGCCCTTGTAGTGGTTGATGAGCTTGTCCCACAGGGCGGTGTCGCCGTTGGGGGCAGGGGCGGCGGGCTGTTTCGCGGCGGGCCGGGCGGGCACGGGCACATCGAACACGCGGCGGCGGTCGTCCTCCGGGGCAGGGGGCTCGTCCGGCAGGGGCGGCTCGTCCGGCAGGGGCGGGCGCTCCTCCTTTGTCGCCGGAGCAGGGACGGTGGAGCGCTGGGGCGCGGCGGGAACGCCGCGCTTTATCGCGTCCTCCAGGGCGCTGAGGCGGCCCGTCAGGGCGGTCACATCGCCGTTGAGGCTCTCGTCACACAGCCGCAGCAGGCACAGCTCCGCGTCGGTGCGCTGGCGGATGCTGTCCGGCAGGGCGGCGGCGCAGCGCTGGATGGTCTCGGTCATATACAGCAGGCGGGTCAGGGGCACATCGCGCACCAGGTCGGCCAGGGTCTTGCGGTCGTACACGCCGCTGAGGAGAGCTGCGCCGCCCTCCGGCGCGGCCTTCATCACCGTCATATCCCGGCACAGGTCGCTGAGCTCGCCCAGCAGGGCGGACACGTCCTTGCCGCCGCGGTACAGCTGGTCCAGCAGGGCCAGGGCATCGCCGCTTTGGCGGCTAAGGAGCAGGCGCTGTAATTGCAGCGTTTGGGTGCTGCCCGCCAGGCCCAGCGTGTCCAGCACGGCGGGCGCGTCGATGACGCCGGCGGCGGCACGGCACTGATCCAGCAAACTCAGGGCATCGCGGAGCGCGCCGTTGGCCATGCGGGCCAGCAGCTCCGCGCCATCGGCGGTCAGGTCGATATGCTCGGCGGCGGCTACCTTCAGGAGCTGCTGCTCCATGTCGCGGGGCAGGATGCGCTTGAAGGAAAACCGCTGGCAGCGGGAGAGGATGGTGGCCGGCACTTTTTGCAGCTCGGTGGTGGCCAGGATGAACAGAAGGTGCTCCGGCGGCTCTTCCATGATCTTCAGCAGGGCGTTGAACGCATCCTTGGAGAGCATGTGTACCTCGTCGATGATATACACCCGCTTTTTCAGCACGGAGGGGGGATACACCGCCTCCTCCCGCAGGGAACGGGCATCGCTGACGCTGCCGTTGGAGGCGGCATCCAGCTCGGTCACGTCCAGCAGAGAGCCGTCATCGATGCCGCGACAGGCGGCGCACTGGTTGCAGGGCGCGCCGTCCACAGGGTGCTCGCAGTTGACGGCCTTGGCCAGAATGCGGGCGCAGGTGGTCTTGCCCGTGCCCCGCGTGCCGGTGAAAAGGTAGGCGTGGCCCACCGTGCCGTCCGCCACCTGGCGCTGGAGCGTGTCGGTGATATGGGACTGGCCCACCACCTGGGAGAAGGTCTTGGGGCGGTATTTGCGGTACAGCGCCTGGTACACGGGCACACCTCCTGACAACGTGAAATGAAAAAAGAACGTCCTCCGCCTGCGGCCACAGGGCCGGCACCCTCGCGGCACATGGATGATCCCTCTTAATGCTGCTCGGTTCCCCGCCTGACATGATTCGTGGGTATCCATTGCGCGAGACCGGCCCCGCAGCCGCTGGCGGAGGACAAGTTCGTGAAGATTATTCTACTACAAAACGCGGCGCTTGGCAACTGTTTTTTGGCGACAGGCCACGCAGGCGCGGCGTTTACAAAAAATTTGCGGGTTTATGGATGGAAATATGTTATACTATATGGTAAAATAATTCAAGTACACTACACTGCGGAAAGGGCGGGATACGGATTGGAACTGAACAACAAGACCGGCAAGCGCATTATGCTGCTTATCGCCTTTGCGGCGCTGCTGTACTGGGGCTTGAACAACCTGTCGCTGCTGGGCGGGCTGCTGAAGGCCCTGGGCGGGCTGCTGTCGCCGCTGCTCATCGGCATCTGCATCGCCTTTGTGCTGAACCTGCTGCTGAAGGCGCTGGAGCGGCTGTGGGACAGGGCGCTGGCCAAGTGGAACAGCCCGTGGCGCGATAAGCTGAAGCGGGGCGTGTGCCTGACGCTGACCATGGTGCTGTTTTTGGGCGTCATCTTCGCCATCATCTTTATCCTGATCCCCCGGCTGGAGGAGGCCGGCAGCACGCTGGTGGCCAATATCCCCACCTATGTGGCGCAGGTTCAGACGTGGTGGGAAAACCTGAGCACCTTCGCGGAGGAGCACGGCGTGATGCTGCCGGAGCTGGCGCTGAACGCCGATCAGGTGAAGGACACCATCACCGGGTTTTTGCAGGAGAAGGGCGACAGCGTGGTGAACACCACGCTGAACATCACCACGTCCATCGTGTCCGCCGTGGTGAACGTGCTGCTGGCGCTGGTGTTCTCCCTGTATCTGCTGGCGCAGAAGGAGACGCTGATCGCTCAGAGCAGGCGGCTGCTGCGGGCGGCGCTGCCGAAGAAGGCCGCCGACCGGCTGATGCATCTGCTGAGTCTGGCCAACAACGCCTTTTCCAGCTTCGTGTCCGGGCAGGTGACGGAGGCGTTCATCCTGGGCACGCTGTGCTGCATCGGAATGCTGATACTGCGGCTGCCCTACGCGCTGCCGGTGTCGGTGATCATCGCGACGCTGTCGCTGATCCCCATCTTCGGTGCGTGGATCGGCGCGGCCACCGGGGCGTTCCTCATCGTGTTCCAGAGCCCTATCAAGGCGCTGTGGTTCTTGATCTTCCTGCTGATCTTGCAGCAGGTGGAGGGCAACCTGATCTACCCCAAGGTGGTGGGCAAGTCCGTGGGGCTGCCGGGGCTGTGGGTGCTGGCCGCCGTGACCATCGGCGGCGGGGCGTTCGGCGTGCTGGGGATGCTGCTGGGCGTGCCGGTGCTCGCCGTGATCTACACGCTGGTGCAGGATTTTATCCGCTCCAGGCCGGAGAAGCTGTCGGAGTAGGCAAAGGGAATATAGAGGCGCTCCGCCATAGGCGGGGCGCTTTTTCCGTTGTTCACAAATAATTAAAAACCCCAGCTATTGACAACGGCGGCGGCGGGTGGTACACTTCGTTTAGCACTCGAAGGTATGGAGTGCTAAACGGAGAATTTTTGCTATGGAACTGACCGAACGCAAAAAACAGATATTGAAGATCGTGGTGGACAGCTACATCGCCACCGCCGAGCCGGTGGGCTCGAAGGCCATTGTGGAGTTGATGCCGGAAAAGGTCAGCTCCGCCACGGTGCGGAACGAACTGGCCGACCTGACGGAGCTGGGCTATCTGGAGCAGCCTCACACGTCGGCGGGACGCATCCCGTCGGCCAAGGGCTACCGGCTGTACGTCAACGAGCTGATGGAGCGCAAGGCGCTGTCCGCCGAGGAGACGGAGAAGATCAACACCGCCCTGTCCGGGCCTTTGCAGCAGGTGGATCAGGTCATCAGCCAGGCGGGACAGATGGTGTCCAGCTTTGTGGGCTACCCCACCTACTCCGTGGCCGACCACCGCACCGCCGCCACCGTGCAGCGGTTCGAGCTGATCGGCGTGGACACCCGGAGCTTCATCGCCGTGGTGATGCTGTCGGACAACCGGGTGAAGAGCCAGCTGATGGCGCTGGAGCTGCCGGTGGAGGCGGAGACGCTGCCCCAGCTGAGTCACCTGCTGAATACGCATTTCACCGGCGTTGGGCCGGAGAAGATGAACGGCACACTGATGAGCCTGTCGGAGCAGGTGTCCGGCCAGTGGTTCTTGCTTTTGAACCGGGTGACGGAATATGCCTGCTCGCTGCTGGAGGAAAGCCAGCACCAGCAGGTGTTCACCAACGGCGCAAGCCAGCTTCTGAAGTTCCCGGAGTTCCGGGACATCGACAAGGCCCACGACCTGATGAGCTTTATGGTGGACAACAAGGAGGATCTGCCCGTGCCGCAGAGCGACGCGCCCATGCAGATCCTCATCGGGCCGGAGAACGTGAACGACGCCCTGAAGGAGAGCAGCGTGGTCATCGCCAGCTATGACATCGGCGATGATATGCGGGGTCTTGTGGGCGTGGTCGGGCCGACCCGTATGGATTACGCCGCTGTGGCGGCGCGGCTGAGCTACTTTGCGGAAAGTCTGAGCCGTATGTTTGGTAAAAAACAGCTACCGGAGGATACACAATGAGCGAGAAGGATAAGAAGGAAAAGAAGCAGCCCCAGCAGGAAGCGCCTGCGGAGGAGACGGCGGCGGAGAACGCCGCGCCCGCGGAGGAAGCGGCGGCAGATGAGACGTTCACCGTTACCAAGTCGCAGATGGAGCAGATGGAACAGCTGGCCAAGGTGCTGGCGGAGGCCAACGACAAGTACCTGCGGCTGGCGGCGGAGTACGACAACTACCGCAAGCGGACGGCACGGGAGAAGGAGCACGTGTACGGCGACGCCAAGGCCGACACCGTGAAGCCCTTTTTGGCGGTGCTGGACAACCTGGAGCGGGGCGTACAGCAGTTTGAGGAGGGCGACCCCCACCGGCAGGGCATGGAGCTGATCTGCAAGCAGTTCATGGAAGTGCTCACCGGGCTGGGCGTGACGGAGATCCCGGCGCTGGGCGAAGCCTTTGACCCGGAGAAGCACAACGCCGTGATGCACACGGAGGATGAGAGCGCCGGGGAGAACACCGTGGTAGAGGTGTTCCAAAAGGGCTTTGCGTTGGGCGACAAGGTGCTGCGCTTCGCCATGGTGAAGGTGGCCAACTGAAAGGAGTATTTCCATGAACGAAAAGAAGCTGTATAAGAGCAGTACGGACAAGAAGCTGGCCGGCGTCTGCGGCGGCCTCGCGGAGTATTTCAACATCGACTCCACGCTGGTGCGCCTGGGCTGGGTGGTGTTCGGTCTGCTGGGCGGCAGCGGTCTGCTGGCGTATATCATCGCGGCGATCATCATGCCTGACCGTCCCTATTAAATCAGTCAATAAATAAATTTGAGATAAACATTTCAGGAGGCAATCATTATGTCTAAAGTTATCGGTATTGACCTTGGTACGACCAATTCCTGCGTAGCCGTGATGGAAGGCGGCGAGGCAGTCGTTATCCCCAACGCGGAGGGCAACCGCACCACCCCGTCCGTGGTGGCATTCAGCAAGACCGGCGAGCGCATGGTGGGCCAGGTGGCAAAGCGCCAGGCCATCACCAACCCGGAGCGCACCATCTCCTCCATCAAGCGTGAGATGGGCACGGATCACCGCGTGACCATCGACGGCAAGAGCTACACGCCCCAGGAGATCAGCGCCATGATCTTGCAGAAGCTGAAGGCGGACGCAGAGGCCTATCTGGGGCAGAGCGTCACCGAGGCGGTCATCACCGTCCCCGCCTACTTCACCGACTCCCAGCGTCAGGCCACCAAGGACGCCGGCAAGATCGCCGGTCTGGACGTGAAGCGTATCATCAACGAGCCTACCGCCGCCGCGCTGGCCTACGGCGTGGATAAGGAGCAGGCGCAGAAGATCATGGTGTACGACCTGGGCGGCGGCACGTTCGATGTGTCCATTCTGGAGATCGACGACGGCGTGATCGAGGTGCTGGCCACCGCCGGCAACAACCGGCTGGGCGGCGATGACTTCGACCAGTGCATCATGAAGTATCTGGTCAGCGAGTTCAAGAAGAGCGACGGCATCGACCTGAGCGGCGACAAGGTGGCTATGCAGCGCCTGAAGGAGGCCGCCGAGAAGGCCAAGATTGAGCTGTCCGGCGTGACCACCAGCAACATCAACCTGCCCTATATCACCGCCGACGCCACCGGCCCGAAGCACCTGGACGTGACGCTGACCCGCGCCAAGTTCAACGAGCTGACCGGCCATCTGGTGGAAGCCACCATGGGCCCGGTGCGTCAGGCTATGTCCGACGCGGGTCTGAAGCCCTCCGACCTGGCCAAGGTGCTGATGGTGGGCGGCTCCAGCCGTATCCCCGCCGTGGTGGACGCGGTGAAGAACTTCACCGGCTCTGACCCGTTCAAGGGCATCAACCCCGACGAGTGCGTGGCCATGGGCGCGGCGCTCCAGGCCGGTGTGCTGACCGGCGACGTGAAGGGCCTGCTGCTGCTGGACGTGACCCCCCTGTCCCTGGGCATTGAGACCATGGGCGGCGTGTGTACCCGCCTGATCGAGCGCAACACCACCATCCCCGTGAAGAAGAGTCAGATCTTCTCCACCGCCGCCGACAATCAGACCTCCGTGGAGGTGAACGTATTGCAGGGTGAGCGTGAGATGGCCGCCGCCAACAAGAGTTTGGGCCGCTTCCACCTGGACGGCATCGCCCCGGCACGCCGCGGTGTGCCGCAGATCGAGGTGACGTTCGACATCGACGCCAACGGCATCGTCAACGTAAGCGCCAAGGATCTTGGCACGGGCAACGCCCAGCACATCACCATCACCTCGTCCTCCAACATGAGCAAGGAGGACATTGAGAAGGCCGTCAAGGAGGCCGAGCAGTATCCCGCCGAGGACGCCAAGATCAAGGAGAAGGTGGAGGTCCGCAACCAGGCCGATCAGATGGTCTATCAGGCGGAGAAG
>USNH01000036.1 GCA_900556015.1 uncultured Eubacteriales bacterium
AACTGAGAAAGCTGCACGGCGATATGTCGCCCGAAGCGACCTACGCCGATCAATAGAATGTTTTTCATGCGTAAAGACTCCTTATCCAATCGTAATTTTTTCCTGCGGCAACCTTGCATTCCCCACTTTTTTGCTGGAAAATGCCGCATAAATGAGGGTAAGACCGCCGACTCTGCCCAGATACATGAGCAAGATCAGCACCATTTGCGATGGAATGCGCAGCTGCGGTGTAATACCAAGTGTCAATCCCACCGTCCCGACCGCCGATGCCGTTTCATACAGGCAGGCAGACAGCGGAAGATTCTCGTATGCGCTGATAAAGACCGCACCGCCAAAGAACAGCACCAGATACATCGTCAGAATGGTCGCGGCGGTCTTGACGGCGCTGCAATCGACTCTGCGTCCGAAAAATTGGGCACTATCGCGCTGGCGGAAGGTCGCAGTGGCATTGGCAATCAAGACCGCCAGCGTCGTTGTTTTCATGCCGCCTGCTGTAGAACCCGGAGAACCGCCGATGAGCATCAAAAGGATCATCACGCCCTGCGACGCGCCGGACATCGCGGATAGATTTACCGTGTTGAAGCCCGCTGTCCTCGGCGTGACGGACTGAAAAAAGGATGCCAGCAGCCGGTTTTCGGCGGGAAGCGCGGAAAAGTCTGAAAAGAAGAAAAACACAGCAGGCAGAAAAATCAAAAGACCTGTCGTGACGAGAATCACCTTGCTCTGCATTCGGTAGCGATGAAACCGCCACTTGTTTTCAAAGATGTCATCCCACGTCAGAAATCCAATGCCGCCAATCACGATCAACAGCATAATCGTGATATTGATCACCGGGCTGTCCGCGTAGCCGGTAAGAGATGGATAGCGGTTGCTTTCTGTCCCAAGAATGTCAAACCCGGCGTTGCAAAAAGCAGATATGGAATGAAATATCGCCATCCAGACGCCGCGCCATCCATAGTCACGGCAGAACACCGGCAGCACGGCAAGCGCCCCCAGCAGCTCAATCAGAAACGTCCCTCGCAGGATGAAGCGTGTCAGGCGGACGATTCCGCCGACCTTTGGTGCTGAAATTGCATCCTGCATGGTGCTGCGTTGCATCAGAGAGATTCTTCGCCCGGACAACAGTGCAAACGACGCTGCTACGGTTACGACACCAAGACCACCAATTTGGATCAGCGCCAGAATAACCGCCTGCCCAAAGGTTGACCAGTAGCTGCCTGTATCCTGCACCACAAGCCCTGTCACGCAGACGGCAGAGGTTGCTGTAAACAGCGTTTCATTGAATGGAGTTACATTCCCTCCAGTCGTGGAGATCGGCAGCATCAGCAGCAGCGCTCCGAGCAGAATGACCCCGGCAAAACCTAATATGATAATTTGAAAAGACGAAAGGCGGCGCTTTCGACGAATGATCTCTTCCGGCATAAAGGCAGCTCCTTATTTCTGTGATGGTTATATTATACAGCCGGAGATTTTAAGAGCGGATAAGGGACATTTGCGACGTATTAAGATTGAATAAAGATGAGGAGATTGCTTGTGCAGATTGGGCAAGGCGAAAGTCTTGTCCATTTTTTGTGTCCGGCTTTGCCAAATCGCCCAAGTCAGGCCGTAGTAGTGGTGAAAAGCGGACAGGACGGTTTATCGCAAACGCTTTATTTGCAGAAGTGGCCAAAAAGCGCTTTTGAGATTGTAGTAAGCATATATCGGTCAAAAGGCGGTTTTCTGCAAAATTTCGTATAGGCGCACAATTTGGCACATTCAAAATCTCCACATTTGCAGCGTTTTGCCCATGAAATGCGGTGGTTTTTGCTGCCTGCACACGAAAAAATGGGCGGTGGAGGCCGATTTCTACCCCCAAACCGCCGAAAATAACATAAATATTTAGGTCTTATTAAAAAAGGTGCTACACTGACCGCAAATCACATTGCAGGAGGAAATGACCATGGATGTTACTTTTTCACCCGCCCTCCGTGTGTACGCGGAGCTGTGGGAGATCGCCGGACGGCGACGGGCGGCGGACGCACAGTTCGCGCAGGCGTTGGCACATATCCGCAGCGGCACGCCCGACGCTATGTACGTTATGCTGACGTTTCTGGAAGTGAACGGGATACACATGGAGTGTGCCAATGAGGAGGTTGTGGAGGTCGGATTATCCGTTGCCTCCGGCACAATGGACTATGACGTGCTTCTCCAATGGGTGCGCGACCACAGGAGCTGACGGTTTTGAAAGAAGTCGATAGGCGGCACGCCTATTCTTTAATTACAGCGTGGTCATTTCTGCGCCGTCGCGGGGCTTGACCCAAACCATGACCCAAAAGGCGAAATGATGGGAGAGGAGTATGTACGGGTTGCTGGGATGCTTCTTGTGCTCAGCGATCAGCAGGTCAACGCCCTCCTGCGGGATGTTTGCCGTGGGCGGGATGTCGTAACGGAATTGTAACCCTTTTTTTGATTTTCTGCTGTATAATGGTATCTCCGGCGGAGGTACGCCGGCAGAAACGAAAAAAGGAGGGGGACATGATGAACGAAGAAAACGAGATGTCCTCTGTGCAGACAACGGTCGGCAGGCGCATCGCCCAGGAGGAGCAGACGGATCGCCCCGCCGGGAAAAAGACAGGGCTGATCATCGGCATCGTGGCCGGTGCGCTGGTGCTGGGCTACGCGGCGCTGTGCATGGTGGCGCAGACGGTGTACGGCCACAGGGCGTTCCCCAACACCACGGTGCTGGGACTGGACGTGTCCGGCATGAGCGCCCAGCAGGCGGAACAGCTGTGGCAGGAAAAGGGGACGGCGGTGCTGGAAAACACCGTCATCGACCTGACGCGGCAGAGCTATATTTTGGGCGAGGTGACGCTGGCGGAGCTGGGCGCGGAGGTGAAGCCCCTGTACGTCAGCCGGGCCGCCGGGTGTGATTCGGCGGGCGGCGGCGTATTGGACGTGGCGCGGAGCGGCTGGGACTATCTTCACAGCCTGATAGGCGGCGTGTCCGCCGTGCCGCAGATAGATGTAAGCGGGGACAAGCTGGAGAGCGCCTGCGAGACACTGGCCGACACGGTGGACTGCACCGTGGTGGACGGCGGCTACCGGCTGGAGGACGGCCAGGGGCTGTATATCACCAAGCCGCAAAACGGCGAACGGCTGGACAGCACCGCGCTGAAAACGGCGCTGGAGCAGCATCTGGAGAGACGCGACCTGTCGGCCATCGAGTGTACGTACAAGGAGCAGCCCGCCGCGCCGCTGGACTTGCAGGCCATCCACGATGAGCTGGAGGGGCAGGTGGTCAGCGCCGTGTGCGACAAGGCCACCGGCAAGCCCACCCAGTCCCACGTGGGCGTGGCATTCGACGTGGAGAAGGTACAGGCTCAGCTGGACAGCGCCGCGCCGGGGACGGAGTTCCTGGCGGAGGCGGAGGTGGCGTTCCCCTCCGTGACCACGGAGGAGCTGGAGACGGCCATGTTCCGGGACGTGCTGGGGACAAGCACCACCAAGTGCGCCGGGCCGTGGGGGCGGCATCAGAACATCCGGCTGGCGGCCAGGGCCATCAACGGCAGGATCTATAACCCCGGCGAAGCCTTTTGGTACAACGCCACCGTGGGTGAGCGGACGGAGGAACGGGGCTACCAGCCCGCCGCGGCCTACTCCGGTGGCAAGACCGTCACGTCCATCGGCGGCGGCATCTGCCAGGTGTCGTCCACGCTGTATTACGCGGCGCTGCTGGGCGATCTGGAGATCGTGCTGCGGTATGCCCACATGTTCGACCCGGGCTATATGCCCGTTACCGGCTGCGATGCCACGGTGAGCTGGGGCGGGCCGGACTTTGCCTTCCGCAACGACACGGACTATCCCATCAAGATCGTCACCAGCTACAACGATGACACCAACGAGCTGACGGTGACAATCATGGGCACGAAGGTCAACGACAACTACGTGGAGATGACCAGCGCCTTTTTGTCCTACTCCGGCTATGAGACGGTGTATCAGGAGGATGTCAGCGTTGCGCCCGGCGAGAGTGTGACGGAGCAGAGCGGCCACAACGGCTACGCGGTGCAGACGTACCGCAACGTGTATGCCGGGGACGGGACGCTGCTGCACAGCACCAAGGAGGCGTACAGCGATTACGACCGCTGTGACAAGATCGTGCTGGTCGCGCCGGGGGAGCTGCCGGGATAAGTACATAGGAAAGAAGGAAGCAGGGCCGCCGGAGGGCGGCCCTGCTTTGTTTTGTGGTCATAAGGGGTGCGAGATCAGCGGCTCAGGAAGCTGTACCAGCCCTCGCTGGTGCGCTGCTCCAGCACGTCCCAGCCGTCGGACTTCAGCTTTTGCAGTACCTCCTCCGCCCGGTCGTCGATGATGCCGGAGCAGAGGAACAGGCCGCCGGGCTTCAAAAAGTCCCGGACGCTGCCGCTGAGGCCCATGATAACATCAGCCACGATGTTGGCCACCACCATGTCATAGCCGCCGCCCATCTCGCTGCGGAGCTGGGCATCGTGGAGCACATCTCCCCAGCGGACAGTATAGGTGTCGTGGGTGATGTTGTTCAGGGCGGCGTTTTCATAGGCCACGTCCACGCACTTTTCATCGATGTCGCAGGCGAAGGCGCTGGCCGCGCCCAGCCGCAGCGCGGCGATAGACAGGATGCCGCTGCCGCAGCCCAGGTCCAAAACCCTTTCACCGCCGTGGATGTGGGTGTCCAGCGCTTGCAGGCACAGCCGGGTGGTGGCGTGACTGCCTGTGCCGAAGGTCAGGCCGGGGTTCAGCCGCAGCGTCACCCGCTCCGGGGCATCGGCCTGCTCCCACTCCGGGACGACCAGCAGGCGTTCACCGATCTCCATGGGCTTGTAGAACTGCTTCCAGTTGTTCTCCCAGTCCGCGTCGGCCACATCGTCCATGGTCAGCAGCAGCGGGCCGTACTCCGGGTGGGCCTTTTTCAGGTCGGACATGGCCATACGCACGGCGGCGATGACGGGCAGCGCGGCCTCGCCGCGCTCCAGGTAGAACGTGACGCGGCTGACACCGCGCTTTTCCGCCAGCAGCTCCTCGTCCACGTAGTCCCAGTACTGGCGGTTGTGCTCCAGGAAGTCCTGAAAGTCCGCCTCATCGTCGATCATCCATCCCGTGACACCCTGCTGCTCCAGCAGCTCGCACACCGGGTCAAGACCGGCGTGGGAGGTGTCGATCTTCATTTCCAGCCATTCCATGGCGTGCCCTCCGTTTTGTCAGTTTGGGGTCAGCGCTTCGTGCCGAAGAAGAACAGACCCATGGTGTTCGGGCCGGTGTGGCTGCCGATGACCGGGCCGATGTAGTTGATATAGACCTCCTTGACACCGTAGCGGGCCTTCAGCTCCTCTGCCACGGCACGAGCCTCCACCTCGCAGTCGGCGTGGCAGATGAACATGACCTGCTCACTGGGCTCGATGCCCAGCTCCGCCACCTTGTCGATGAGGGCCTGGAGGCTGGCCTTGCGGCCACGGGCCTTGCTCATGGGGACGAGCTTGCCCTCGTCGGAGGTGTGCATCACCGGCTTGATGGACAGCATCGTGCCCAGGAAGGCGGTGGTGGCGCTGACGCGGCCACCCATCTTCAGGTAGTTCAGGTCGTCCACGGTGAACCAGTGGTCGATGTGCAGCTTGTTGTCCTCCACCCACTGCACCAACTCCTCGGCGGTGAGACCCCGGCGCTTTTGCTGCACCGCCAGGTACAGCAGCAGGCCCTGACCCAGGGAGGCGGACAGGGAGTCCACCACGTAGATGTTGGCATCGGGGAACTCCTGGCGCATATCGTTGGCGGCGATGGACGCGCTCTGGTAGGTGGTGGACAGGGCGCTGGAGAAGCTGATGCAGACGATGTCTTTGCCGCTCTCCAGCACGGAGCGCATGGCATCCTGGAACTGGCCCACGTTGGCGGCGGAGGTGGTGGCCAGCTTACCGGATCGGATCTTGGTGTAGAAATCCTCAAAGCTGATGGCGCTGCCGTCCAGCAGGTTGGGGTAGTCCTGACCGTCGATGTGGACCGTCAGGGGAACGACCGTCAGCTCCAGCTCACGGGCCATGTGGTCCGTCAGGTCACAGCAGCTGTCGGTCATGATGATGTAATCACGCATAGGGTAAAGCCTCCTTTGGAGCGATATGGCCTATCATATCACGGAATGGGGGAAATGTAAATAATATAACATATTAGATGAAGGAATTATTTGCCCACGCAGAAGCGGGAGAAAATGGTGTCCACCAGGTCGTCCCGGATGTGCCTGCCGTTCAGCTCGCCCAGAGCCTCCAGCGCCGCCTCGCAGTCCGTCAGCACCACGTCGGGGGTCATGCCGATACGCAGGGCGCTGCGGGCCTCGCCCACGGCGCTGAGCGCCCGGGACACGGCATCCGCCTGGCGGGCGTTGGTCAGCAGCGCGCCCTGGGCAGGCGTGCCGACAGGAAAGAGGGCGGCGATGGCGTCAGTGAGGGTGTCCAGCCCCAGGTGCTCCGTGGCGGAGACGGAGAGGACGTTATCAAAGCGGTCTGCCAGCGCGCCGATGTCCAGCCGCCGGGGCAGGTCGCATTTGTTCACCGCCACCAGCAGGTGGGGGACTTGCCGGGCCACAGCGATGGCCTCCTCGTCCTCCGCCGTCAGGGGGGCGGAGCCGTCCAGCACCAAAATGGCCAGGGACGCCTGCCTGGCGGCGGCACGGCTGCGCTCCACGCCCAGGGCCTCCACGGTGTCGCCGCCGTCACGGATGCCGGCGGTGTCCGTCAGGCGCAGCAGCACACCGCCCACCGTGACCTTCTCCTCCACCGTGTCGCGGGTCGTGCCGGCGATGTCGGTGACGATGGCCCGGTCGTAGCCCAGCAGGGCGTTGAGCAGAGAGGATTTGCCGGCGTTTGGCTTGCCCAGCAGCACCGTGGGCACGCCCCATTTCATCAGCCGGCCACGGGAGAACCCGGCCAGCAGACCGTCCAGCTCCTGCTGGGCGGTGCGGAGGGTGTCCAGCATCTCCTCACGCTGGAGGTCCTCGATGTCCTCGTCGGGGTAGTCCACCACGGCGTAGAACCGGGCGGCCATGTCCGTGAGGCCGTCGTAAATGCGGGCGATGGTGCGGCTCAATGCGCCGGAGAGCTGGCAGGCGGCGTTGTGGGCCTGCTCCGCCGTCTCGGCATCGATGAGGTCCACCACGGCCTCGGCCTGCATCAGATCCAGCTGGCCGCTGAGGAAGGCGCGGCGGGTAAACTCGCCGCCTGCGGCCTGGCGGCATCCGGCGGCGAACAGGGCGCGAAGGCCGGCATCCAGCACCACCGGGCTGCCGTGACAGTGCAGCTCGGCGCAGTCCTCGCCGGTGTAGCTGTGAGGGGCGGGGAAGGTGACGCACAGCACGTGGTCGATGACGCGGCCCGCATCGTCCATCAGGTCGCCCAGCACCATGGAGCGGGGGCGCTGGGCGGCGGCAGGCTTGCCGTTTTGGGCGCGGAACACCGCGTCCAGCGCGGAGAAGGTCTCCGGGCCGGAGAGGCGGAGGATGCCGATGGCGCTGGGGGCGTGGCCGGTGGCGATGGCGGCAATGGTGTCGGGCATGGGGGTGGCCTCCTTGGTGGTTTTTCGATAGTATAGCACAGGGAAAGGGAAAAAGGAAGCGGAGGAAAAGGCGAAATTGACAGCAAAGAAGGAGCCTGTTATAATATGAAACGGGAGAGATCTGCTCTCAAACAACGGCAGGCGGTTTGGCTCACACCACCCGAAAGGGGGTGAGCTGATGCGTATTACTTTACATATCGGTATCTATACAGTTACCATTATCGTGAAGAAACGCGAAAACCGCCACTCTGCCAAGTGACGGTTTTCTTAAAACATAAACCTTCATTTAGGAGTTAAACCGCTTGTCAGAGCAGGTTTCTCCTACCTTCATTATAGCGAACGGGGGCAGATTGT
>USNH01000037.1 GCA_900556015.1 uncultured Eubacteriales bacterium
TGGAGTTCTTGTTGGCGCCCACGGTGCCGTCGCCGCCCAGGCCCCAGAACTTGCACTCAATCGTACCGGCGGGAGCCACGCTGGGAGCGGGCTTCTCCTCCAGGCTCAGGTGGGTCACATCGTCCACGATGCCGATGGTGAAGTGGTTCTTCGGCTCGTCCAGCAGCAGGTTGTCGAACACGGCCTTGAGCTGGGCGGGGGTGGTGTCCTTGGAGCTGAGGCCGTAGCGGCCCGCGTAGATGGCGGGACGGTCGCTCTCGTTGATGTAGGCGGCGCAGATGTCCTCGTACAGAGGCTCGCCGATAGAGCCGATCTCCTTGACGCGGTCGAGAACGGCGACCTTCTTCACCGTCTTGGGCATGGCGGCCATCAGGTGCTTGCGGGAGAAGGGGCGGAACAGGTGTACCTGGAGGAAGCCTACCTTCTCGCCCTTGGCGTTCAGGTAGTTGACGACCTCCTGGGCGCAGCCGCCCACAGAGCCCATGGCCACGATGACGCGCTCGGCATCGGGTGCGCCGTAGTAGTTGAACAGGTGGTACTCGCGGCCCGTCAGCTTGCTGATCTGGGCCATGTAGTCCTCCACGATGTCGGGCAGCTCGGCATAGGCGGTGTTGTTGGACTCGCGGAGCTGGAAGTAGATGTCGGGGTTATCCACCAGGGAGCGCATACGGGGGTCTTCCGGGTTCAGGGCATTGGCGCGGAAGGCGGCCAGGGCGTTGTAGTCCACCAGCTTGGCGTAGTCGTCGTAGTCCAGCACGTCGATCTTCTGGATCTCGTGGCTGGTGCGGAAGCCGTCGAAGAAGTGCAGGAACGGGATGCGGGCCTTGATGGCGCTCAGGTGGGCCACGGCGGCCAGGTCGGCGGCCTGCTGGACGCTGCCGCTGGACAGCATGGCAAAGCCGGTCTGACGGCAGTTCATCACGTCGGAGTGGTCGCCGAAGATGGAGAACGCGTGGGTGCCCACGGTACGGGACGCCACGTGCAGCACGCCGGGCAGACGCTCGCCGGAGATGCGGTGCATGGTGGGGATCATCAGCATCAGGCCCTGGGAGGCGGTGAAGCTGGTGGCCAGCGCGCCGGCCTCCAGTGCGCCGTGGCACGCGCCGCAGGCGCCGGCCTCGGACTGCATCTCCACCAGACGGACGGGCTGGCCGAAGATGTTCTTCTTGCCCTTAGCGGACCAGGCATCCGCGTGTTCCGCCATGGGGCTGGACGGGGTGATGGGATAGATGGCTGCGACCTCGGAGAACGCATAGGCTACGTATGCAGCCGCTTCGTTACCGTCGCAGATCTTCATGAGCTTGCTCATTTTCTTTCCTCCTCTTGTCGTTTCTCCGCCGGGTGCGGCAGGGTTACAATACGGAGTTTATTATAGCATCGGGGTGGGAAAAGGTCAATAAAACAGGGGCTATTCTGTAACATCTGTCACAAAACAGCCCCTGTTTTTCGTCAAAAAAGCAAATCAAATCACGACCGGCGTACTTTCCGCCGGAAGTTGTCCGTCCGTTACGGTCACTGTGCCGCCCAGGCGGTTTTCATACATGCCGTCGGGCAGGTCTACGGGGATGGACGCAGCGCTGCCGGACAGGTCGAACACGCCAAGAGCCGTGCCCTCCGGGCCGTCATAGTGGCCGATGGCCGCGCCAACCCGGCAGTCGTACCACACCGCGCCGGTGAGGGGCAGCGTGGTTTTCATGGCCTTGCAGCGGCGGAGGAGGTCGGAGAGATCCCGGGCCTTGTCGCCAAAGTTGTCGTCCTTGTCGAACAGGCTGACCTGATGGCGGCAGGCGAACTCCGTGCCGCCGTAGAGCATGGCCGCGCCCCGGCGGAAGTAGAGGAAGGCCAGCCAGTTTTGGAGCTGGCGGTCATCGGAGAGATAGGAGGCAAGGCGGGGCGTGTCGTGGTTCTCCACGCAGCGGGCCTTGACATAGCCGGTGGGATAGGTCAGCTCCTGGTACGTCAACAGGTCGGTGAACTGGCGCAGGGGCGTTTCCCCCTTCAGCACGCCTTCGTAGCAGGGCCACAGGTCGTAGTCGTAGGTCATGTCGAAGGCGCGGTACAGGTCCGTATCCGTAGAGCAGGCCGCGCCCATACGACGCATCTCCCGGATGTACGCGCCGTGGACGCTCTCCGCCAGCCAAATGCAGCCGGGGCGCACCGTCTCTACCTCCCGGCGGGCACGCTCCCAAAACTCGATGGGGACGCTGCTGGCCACGTCGCAGCGGAAGCCGTCCACGATGGCGGCCCACTGCTTCAGGGTGTCGATCTGATAGTACCACAGGGCGGGGACGGAGTAGTCCAGGTCCACGATGTCCCACCAGTCCGCCACCTTGCGGGTGGGTCTTCCCTGCTCATCCCGCAGGAAGAACTCCGGGTGGTCGTGGGCCAGGACGGAGTCCGGCGAGGTGTGGTTGTAGACCACGTCGATGATGCATTTCATGCCGCGGGCATGGATGGCCTCCACCAGGTGGAGGAAATCCTCCCGCGTGCCGTATTCCGGGTTGACGGCCCGGTAGTCGCGGATAGCGTAGGGGCTGCCCAGCGTGCCCTTGCGGCCCTCTATCCCGATGGGGTGGATGGGCATGAGCCACAGGATGTCCGTGCCGAGAGCGCGGATGCGGTCCAGGTCGCGCTCCAGGGCGCGGAACGTGCCCTCCGGGGTGTGGCAGCGGACAAAGACGCTGTAAATGACCTGATGGGTCAGGGTCTGATCGGGCATAGGTGTACCTCCTTACTGTAAAAGCGCTAAAAATTCATCTTCTGTGAGGACGGGAATATGCAGGTCGCGGGCTTTTTGCAGCTTGCTGCCCGCGTTCTCCCCGGCGACGACATAGGTGGTCTTTTTGGACACAGAGCCGGCGGCCTTGCCGCCGCGCTTTTCGATCATCTCCCCTGCCTCGTCACGGGTGAACTTCTCCAGTGCGCCGGTGAGGACGAAGGTCATACCGGCAAAACGACTGTCAAGTATTTCCTCTTTACAGGTCATGTTGACACCGGCGGCCTCCAAACGGTCCAGCAGGTCAATGGATTGGGGACTCTGCATCCACTGGCAGACGTATTTGGCGGTGATCGGGCCGACATCGTCCAGGGCGGTCAGCGCCTCCTCCGAGGCGGCGCGGAGGGCGGACATGGTGCGGAATTGCTGGGCCAGCAGCTTGGCGGCCTTCTCCCCTACCTGGCGGATGCCCAGCGCGTAGATCAAGCGCCACAGGTCGTTTTCGCGGCTTTTCGCGATGGCCTCCACCGCGTTTTGGGCGGATTTCTTACCCATGTGTTCCAGCGGCTCTAATTGCTCGGGACGCAGGGCGTACAGGTCGGCAGCGGTGCGGATGAGGCCGTTTTCGATGAGGTTTTGCAGCACCGCAGGGCCGAGGCCGTCAATGTCCATGGCGCTGCGGCTGGCGAAGTGGGTCAGGTTACGCAAAAGCTGGGCGGGGCATTCCGCGCCGGTGCAGCGCAGGGCCGCGCCGTCCTCGTCACGCACCACCGGCGCGCCGCAGACGGGGCAGGTGTCGGGCAGGAAGTAGGGCCGGGCATCGGCGGGGCGCTTGTCCGCCACCACGGCCACGATCTCAGGGATGATCTCGCCGGCCTTGCGTACCAGCACGGTGTCGCCGATACGCACGTCCTTTTGGGTGATATAGTCCTGGTTGTGGAGGGTGGCGAAGGTGACGGTGGTGCCGGCCAGGCGCACAGGCGCAAGCTCGGCCTTGGGCGTCAGCACGCCGGTGCGGCCCACCTGCACCACGATGTTTTTCAGCAGCGTGGGCTTCGTCTCCGGCGGGTATTTGTAGGCGATGGCCCACTTGGGGAACTTGGCGGTGCTGCCCAGGGTCTCCCGGTCGCGGAGGTCGTCCAGCTTGATGACCGCGCCGTCGATGTCGAAGGGGAACTGATCCCGGTGGTCGCCCAGGGCGGCGATCTCCGCCAGAATATCGGCGGGCTTGTCCAGCGGCTTATGGGGGATGACCTTGAAGTGCTGGGAGGCCAGGTAGTCCAGCGTCTCGGTATGGGTGGTGAAGGTGCGGCCCTCGGCCAGCTGGAGGTTGAACACGGCGATGTCCAGCCGCCGCTGGGCGGCGATCTTGGGGTCAAGCTGGCGGAGAGAGCCGGCGGCGGCGTTGCGGGGGTTTGCCATGAGGGGCTTGCCCTCGATCTCCCGGCGGGCGTTGATGTCGTCAAACACGCTGCGGGCCATGTAGACCTCGCCCCGGACGATGAGACGGGGCAGCTTTTCCGGCAGCGTCATGGGGATGGAGCGGATGGTACGCAGGTTCTCCGTCACGTCCTCGCCCACCTGTCCGTCGCCCCGGGTCGCGCCCCGGACGAACACGCCGTCACGGTATTCCAGGGCCACGGACAGGCCGTCCACCTTTGGCTCGACGCTGTATACCGCGTGCTCCAGCGGCACTTTCTCCAGGAAGCGGCAGACCTCGTCATCGTTGAACACGTCCTGCAGGCTCTCCAGCGGCACGGCGTGGCGTACCTGCTGGAACTCGGACAGCGTCTGACCGCCCACACGCTGGGTGGGCGAATCCGGCGTGATCTCCTCCGGGTGCTCTGCCTCCAGATCCTCCAGGCGGCGGAGCATACGGTCATATTCAAAATCGGAGATGGTGGGTTCATCCAGCACGTAGTAGCGGTAGCCGTGGGCGTTGAGCGTGTCGCGCAGCTCCTTCATTTCCTGACGGTAATCCATGTGTCCTCTCCCCTTTTATCCGTTGTTCATAATGTATTCGTCAGCGTAGTCCTCGATCTTATCCTCCGTGGTGCTGAAGTAGGTGTACGTCTGCGGCACGCCGCCGACGATGACCGTTTCCGCCACGGAGATCTCGTTGCTGACCTTGGTATAGGTGGTGATGCCCGGCAGCAGGATGCTGACGGAAACGTCTACCTCCAGCAGTATCTGATGCTTCGTCTGATTGATGCCGGCAGCGATGAAGCGGTCGTTGAATTTGGCGCTGGCTGTGCCCAGCGTCTCCATCTTGACGTACAGCTTCGGGCCGCGGCCCGCCAGCAGCGGTGAGCCGGTGAGCGTGCCCAGCGGGATGGCCAGCTCGGTGGCGGAGACCTCCGCCAAACGGGCCAGTACATCGTCGGCCACCTCGGTCTGCAAGCGGTTAAAGGCGGCCATGTCGCTGCGGAGGGCGGCCACGTGGCCGTCCGCGTCCTTGTCGAAGGACACCAGCTTGCCGTATTCCAAATGGCCGCTGGCCACCGCGTCGTTCACCGCCGCCACCACGATGCGGTGGACGGTGTTGGAGCAGCGGGCGGTGGCCACGTTGACCAAAATGGGACGCAGGTGCAGCAGCACGGCCCACAGCAGCGCCGTCAGGCTGAAGAGCACGATGACGATCCAGATCCGCACCCGCTGGCGGCGGGTCAGGCGGATATAGCGCAGCCGCACCATGGTCATCACCTCCCTTTAGGGGAAGTGTATGACGGGACGGCTTTTCCTCATTCCTGCCAGCCGTTGACGATGGATTTGAAGAACTTGCCCCGCTCGGCGAAGTTCTTGAACTGGTCGAAGGCGGCGCAGGCCGGAGACAGCGTGACCACATCGCCGGGATGGGCGCGGTCACGGGCGGCCTCCACGGCGGCGGTGAAGGGCGTCACGTCCAGTATCTCCGGGCAGCCGGGGCGGTAGTCCGGGGCTTGCTCCACGGCGGCGCGGATCTTATCCGCCGTCGCGCCGCAGAGGATCAGCAGCTTGACATGGGCAGTGATCTCAGGGCCGAGCACGTCGAAGGGGATGTGCTTGTCGTAGCCGCCGGCGATGAGGATGACCTTCTCCGGGAAGGAGCGCAATCCGGCGATGGTACGGGAGGGGCTGGAGGCGATGGAGTCGTTGTAGTAGCGGACGCCGCGGTAGGTGCGTACCAGCTCGATGCGGTGCTCCACGCCGCCGAAATCCCGGGCGAACTGCCGGATGGTCTCGTCCGGCACAAAGCCGTCCACGGCGGCGATGGCCGCCATGTAGTTCTCCACGTTGTGGACGCCGGGGATCTTGATGTCGGAGGTGCGGAGGATGACACGCTCGCCCTCCGGGCCGCGGCAGACGATGTCCTCGCCCCGGAGGAACACGCCGTCGGCAGGCTCGGTCCGGCGGCTGAACAGGCGGCTGCGGCCCACAGCGCGGGCGGACTGCTCCGCCGTGATGGCGTTGTCGGCGTTGAACACGGCGATGTCGCCGGGGCGCTGGTGGCGGAAGATGTTCTCCTTGGCGGCGACGTACTCCGCCATATCCTTGTGCATATCCAAGTGGTTGGGCGCAAGGTTGGTGACCACGGCGATGTGGGGGCTCTGGGTCATGGTCATGAGCTGGAAGCTGGACAGCTCCAGCACGGCGCAGTGGTCGGGGCGCATATTGTCCGCCTCGCACAGCAGCGGGTGGCCGATGTTGCCGCCCAGCCAAACGGTCTTGCCGGCGGCACGCAGCAGCTCGGCGATGATGGTGGTGGTGGTGGTCTTGCCGTCAGAGCCGGTGACGGCGATGATGGGACAGGGGCAGACGCGGAAAAAGACCTCCATCTCGCTGGTCAGCTCCGCGCCGCGGGCCACCGCCGATGCGAGCTGCGGCACATCGGGCCGCAGGCCGGGGGTGCGGAAGATCACATCCGCGTCCAGGCCGTCCAGGTAGCCCTCGCCCAGGTGCAGGCGGCAGCCCCGGCGCTCCAGGTCATCGGCCTGCGCGCCCATCTGCTCACGGGTGCGCTTGTCACAGGCGGCGACGGACACGCCCTCCGCCAGCAGCCGGTCGATGAGGGGCGTGTTGCTGACGCCGATGCCGATAACGGCCACTGTCTTATTTTTTATGGTGTCTATATATTCCCGCAGGGTCATGGGTGTTCCCTCCTTGGATGAAGTGGCTTTTGCGTTTTAACTTATGTATTATACCTCACGGTGGAAAAATCTTCAATCAAAATCGCGTGGGAGCGCCCTGATTTTCGTGGGAATGAGCATTTTGGCTGGGAAACCGTCAAACCGCACAAAAACGGCGGGAGAAATTTGGCGAATGTCGGCCATTTTACTTCTTTACATTACCGCGCTAAAGTGGTAGTATGGTAACACAATAAATCAAGCGGCCACGAAGCCGCAGTTCAGGAGGAACACAACATGAAGAAGTTTATGGCGATGCTGCTGGCACTGGTCATGACGCTGAGTTTGGCGGCCTGCGGCAAGAAGGCGGACGACACCGCCAAGGATGACGCGAACGTGGATGACACCACCACCCCGGAGATCACCTACGCCGTGGAGGCCGGCAGCGCCGGTGAGGAAGTGGCACTGGCCAACGGGTTCAAGACCGTGTCCGTCAACTCTCAGGCTGACGCGCTGATGGAGGTCTCCTCCGGCACGTCCGACGCGGCGATCATCGACCTGCTGATGGCCGGCGCGATGGTGGGCGAGGGTACGAGCTATCCCGACCTGAAGGTGACGGATCAGAAGCTGAACTCTGAGCTGTACGGCGTGGGCTGCCGCAAGGGCAGCGACCTGGCTTCCTTTATCAACAGCGTGATGGGCGAGGCCTATGCCGACGGCACAATGCAGGAGCTGGCCAACACCTACGGCGTGCAGGAGGCCCTGCTGGAGCAGAGCGCCAGCGAGTTCACCGCCTCCGAGACGGACAGCGATGTGAAGTACATCCAGGATAAGGGCACGCTGATCGTGGGCATCACCGAGTTCGCTCCCATGGATTACAAGAGCGCGGATGATGAGTGGATCGGCTTTGACGCGGACATGGCCAAGCTGGTGGCGGAGAAGCTGGGCGTTGAGGTGCAGTTCATCG
>USNH01000038.1 GCA_900556015.1 uncultured Eubacteriales bacterium
TGCGGGCAAAGTCGGTGAGCAGGCGCAGGTTGGCCTGCTTGGTGATCCAGGGGGTGGCGGTCTTCAGGTTGTCCAGGAATATCTCGGACACCACGTCATCCGGCAGCAGCAGCGGCGTGCCGCCAGACAGCAGGTCGTCGCGCAGCCAGCGCAGCGTGGCGCTGTCGGTGCAGTCCACGGCGGCGATGGCCTCCAGCGGGCCGGGCAGCGACGGGTACAGCCGGTGCAGGCGGTCCAGCAGCAGCACGGCGGCCAGCCGCACCGTCAGGTCGCCCCGGCGGCACATGGACACGGCGAAGGTACACAGCTCACGGGCGTGGATGGGGGTCAGGGCGCTGTCCGGCAGGGCGGCGGCGGTGTCGAGAAGCTGAAAGGCTACGGTGTCCTCCGTGTCCTCCGGGCGGCGGTAGTAGGCAAAGACCGGGGCGAGGAAGCGCTCCTCCCGCCCGGGGGCGTGGTTCAGCAGGGAAATGACGGCGAATTTCAGGGCGTAGCTGATCCAGCGCCGGTGCTGGGGCATCAGCTTGTGGTCGGGGTAGAGCATCTTGTCCAAATACAGCTTCCACTGCTCCACATCGGTGGCAGAGCGGGGGTCGGGACGGCTGTCCGCGGGGCGCTCCTTGGCGTAGCCCGCGTGGAAGCCGGCGATGATCTCGCCCAGCAGCGCCGCCGCCTGGCGGCGGATGTCGCCCTCGCGGTGCATCAGCAGCTCATAGAGGAACGTCAGCGTCTGCACCTTTTGAGGGATGTGGAGATAGAGAGAGTAGCTTTCGAATACGCTGAGGTAGGCGCGCAGACGCCGCCAGTTCGTCTCGCCGCGGGCCAGCTCTAGAAGCCGGGCGAAGCTCCGCTGGCCGGTGAGGCGGGCCATCAGCTCCATGTTGTGCGCCACGCAGCGCATGGTCAGGGCGTGGAGCGCCTCGTCATCGGTCATCAGCGCGGCGTGCTTCTCCGGCAGGGGTGCGGTGTCGCCGCCTTGCAGCGTCACGTCCACGCCCCGGTCGATCATGTAGCGCTCGAAGTCCTGCAAGCGGGCGTAAACACGGGTGTAGCGCTGCTTTTTCATGCCGTCCACGTCGTCCAGCTTGGACAGGATCACCTGGAACGCCTCGTCCAGGGACGAGATGCGGGTGATCTCCCGGCCCTGGCCGTCGTGGATCTGCTTCACGCGGAAGTCGGCGTAGATCAGCAGCAGCGCCTCCACGGACAGGTAGTCCGGCTCCAGATCCCACACGGAGTGGTTGGCGGCGATGTGGCCGATGTCGGTCATGCGGCGGCGTCTGAACCACAGGTCGGTGTAGTAATAGTGCAGATAGGGCACGCGCTCGCCGGGCCTGCATCCGAATTTTCCGATGTCGTGGCCGGCGGCAGCGCCGGACACCAGCGCTAGATCCACCGCCGTGCCGCTGCGGCGCAGGGCACGGGCCGCCGTCAATGCCACGTGGTGTACCCCGGCGATGTGCTCCAGCGTGCGGAAGGGCGTTACCTCCAGCCCCAGGCGCATCAGCTCGTAGACGTACTCCCGCTTCCACTGGCGCAGAAATTTGGCGTAGGACGGGGCGCAGGCGCTGTCCGCCAGCTCCGTCTCCGTGAGGAAATCAAAGGTGTAGGCCGGGTCGTGGGGCAGCAGCTCGCCCTCGGCGGCGAACAGCACCTGCAAGACCGACAGAAAGAACACCGCGCCGGGGGCGCAGGGCTCGTCCTGCTCCCGCTCCGGGTACAAAAGCCGCCGGGCGAAGTCGTAGCTGTACGCCAGCCAGCCCTCCTCCGGCCCGACCGGGCACAGGATGTCCAGCTCCGGGCGGCACAGGGCTAGCACATCGGCGCAGCGCAGCCGCGTGCCGTTGAACAGCGGCGCGAACCGCTGCATATAGCTGTCGCCCTCAGGCCGGGCCAGCAGCTGCTCCCGCCCCGCCAGCCAGTCGGCGGCGCTGCGGTCGGCCAACCGGCGGCGCAGGGCCAGGTCCATCTGCCGGATACGCTTCTTGTTCATGGCGCATACCTCCGTTTTCGGGTAGCCGGGACGGCGCTGCCCGGCGAGTCGATAGTTGATACTTTATAACATAATAAATCCCAAGGCGCGGCGCTGTCAATATTCCGCGCCGCTTTCCCGGGTCGTTGTCACCATTTTGTCACCGCTTTGTCTCCCATTTTTAGACAGTCCTTAAGCTGGTGTTCATAATTTGTTCACGAATAGAGGGCGCTTGTCATGCTATGATAGGGGAGACGAGACGGCGATTTTTGGCAGGGGCGGAACATTTCCCGCCGCCGCGCCGTCTATATAGTCAAGTACATGACCGCGCCCGCCCCGTGGCGGGCGGCGAAAAAACGGCAAAAAGGAGAAACGAAATGAAGAAAGCTGCGTTTTTGCTGGCCCTGGTGATGCTCCTGGGTCTACTGCCCGGCTGCGGCCAGGCGGAGGGCGAGGCCTCCGTTCAATCCGTGTCCATGATCTGCGGACTGGGCTCGGTGGGCCTGGCCGACCGCTTCGGCGGCATCGTCAGCCCCCTGGGCGAGACGAAGATCAAAAAGGATGACTCCCTCACCGTGGACACCATCAAGGTAAAGGTGGGCGACACGGTGGCGGTGGGTGATGTGCTGTTCACCTACGACCTGAGCGAATTGCAGCGCAATCTGGAGAAGGCGCAGCTGGAGTTGGAGCAGCAGCAGAACCAGCTGGAGAACAAGGAGAGCGAAAAGAAGGATTTGGAGGAGCAGCGGGATCAGACCGGCGATGACGCCGCCCGCCGGGAGTATACCCTTCAGATCCGGGAGGCCAATCTGGACATCCTGACCTACAAGGCCAACATTTCCTCCAAGAAGAAGGACATCGAGAAGGTGCAGAACAACCTGAAGAACGCCTCCGTCAAGTCCGAGGTAGCCGGCGAGGTGCAGGCCATCAACGAAAACGGCGGCAGCGACAACAACGGCAACCCCCTGCCCTTCATGACCATCGTGGAGACCAGCGGCTTCCGGGTGAAGGGCTACGTCAACGAGAACAACGCCGCCGCCCTGCGGGAGGGCACGGAGGTCATCATCCGCTCCCGCGTCAGCGATCAGACGTGGAAGGGCAGCGTGGACACCGTGGACTGGAACAACCCGGTGCAGCAGCAGAGCTACTATGACAGCGACACCAGCCTGTCCAGCAAGTACCCGTTCTACGTGGCGCTGGACGAGGGCGATGGGCTGCTGCTGGGCCAGCACGTCTACATCGAGCCGGACTACGGCCAGGAGGACGAGCAGGACGCCAGTGCCATCAATCTGCCGTCCTACTTCATCAGCGACCCGGACGGCAAGCCCTGGGTGTGGGCGCAGAGCAGCAAGGGCAAGCTGGAAAAGCGTGACCTGAAGCTGGGCGAATACAACGCAGATACGGATACATATCCCGTGCTGGAGGGCCTGACGGCGGAGGACTACATCGCTTACCCCGACGAGAGCCTAAAGGCCGGCATGGCCTGCGTGACCTATGACGACGCCACCTTTGATCCCGGCACGAACGGCGGCACAAACGGCGGCATGGACGGCGGCATGATCGGCGGCTCGGCGGACGTCCCTACGGATGAGGGCACTTCCTCTGCTATCGGCGGTGAGACGGAGGGCACGACGAACGTGGAGTATGGCGGTATGGCGGAGTCCACCGCGCCGGTGATTACCCCGCCGATGGAGGGCTGACTATGATCCTTGAAATGCGTGACATCTGCAAGGACTACCCCATGGGCAAGGGCGTGGCACACATTCTGAAGAACGTGAACCTTGACGTGGGGGAGGGCGAGTACCTTGCCATCATGGGCCCTTCCGGCAGCGGAAAGACCACACTGATGAACCTGATCGGGTGCTTGGACGTGCCCACCAGCGGCAGCTATCTGCTGGGCGGGCGGGACATCACCCAGTGTACCAACAAGCAGCTGGCGGAGGTGCGGAACAAGGAGCTGGGCTTCGTGTTCCAGTCCTTCAACCTGCTGCCCAAGCTGACGGCGCTGGACAACGTGGCGCTGCCGCTGCTGTACGGCGGCGTGAAGAAGGCGGAGCGGCTGGAGCGCGCCCGTGCGGCGCTGGAGACGGTGGGTCTCAGCGACCGGGTGGATCACCGGCCCGACCAGCTGTCCGGCGGCCAGTGCCAGCGCGTGGCCATCGCCCGTGCCATCGTGGGCGAGCCGAAGCTGCTGCTGGCGGATGAGCCTACCGGCGCACTGGACAGCGCCAGCGGCGCACAGGTCATGGAGCTGTTCCAGCAGCTTCACGACAGGGGCTCGACCATCATCATGATCACCCACGACCGCAGCATCGCCCACCACGCCCATACCATCAAGACCATCCGCGACGGCGTACTGTCGGGAGGTGACGAGAGTGAATAAGAAGCTGAAAAAGATCATCATCACCGCCGCCATCGCGGTGGCCGCCTGCGGCGCGGTGTGGGGCGGACTGACCATCGCCCGCAACGCCCAGCGGGGCGACGTGAACGTGTACTCCGTCAGCGATTTCGCCATGACCAACTACTGGGGCGACACATCCAGTACCAACGGCATGGTCACAACGGATAAGCTGCAAAAGATCTACGTATCCTCCACCCAAACGGTGAGCAAGGTCTATGTCACCGAGGGACAGACGGTGAAAAAGGGCGCGAAGCTGTTGAGCTACGACTCCTCCCTGTCCCAGGCGGAGGTGGAGCGGGCGCAGATCCAGTACGAGCGCCAGTCCGGCAACCTGGAGGACGCCAAGACGGAGTTCAAGCTCCTGCAAAAGGCCAAGAACAAGGAGGCGCTGCAGCTGGAGCTGAACAAGCTGCAGACTCAGCTGGACGCGGAGAAGAAGAAATACGACCAAGACCCCAGCCATCCCTACGACGGTGATAACCCGGTGACGGAGGCGCTGCTGGGCACGAAAACGGTGGAAAACAGCTCCGG
Organism: uncultured Eubacteriales bacterium; assembly: GCA_900556015.1. Next base: position 4,905 of record USNH01000038.1, read on the forward strand.
CGGCAAGGAGACGGTGTACTACTACGCCTGGACCAGCAAATCCACGTTGTCGGGTGAGCATCTGCTCACCGACTTCGGCGGACGTTTGCGGGCTACGGAGAGCACCAGCCCGCTGGTGACGAATATCGTCCTGGTGCAGCGCACCGATGATAAGATCGGCGGCAGCATCCAGGCCAACTGGGGCGTCAAGGTGACGGATACCTACACGAAGACCGGCGAGACCACCTATAAGGTCACGGTGGACGTGCAGCTGGTGACGAACCTGCCGGACTACGAAGACCCCGGCCACACCTACAACAGCGAGACCATTCAGAAGCTGGAGCAGCAGGTGGCCCGCGCCCAGGAGCTGATGGACAGCTCCATGACCCGGCAGGAGCTGGATGTGGCCATCGGCACGAAGTACAAGGAGATCGGCCAGCTGGAGACCAGCCTGAAGGTCGCCAAGCTGGATCTGGAGAAGAAAAAGAGCGAGCTGGGCGACGGCAACGTCTACGCCGAGTTCGACGGCACGGTGAAGGCCGTGCGGGACGCCACGGAGGCCTTTAACAGCAGCGAGGCCGTGGTGGAGCTGTCCGGCGGCGGCGGATATTACGTCACCGGCACGCTCAGCGAGATGGATCTTGGCAGCGTTCAGGTGGGCGACACGGTGCAGATCAGCAGCTGGCGCACCGGCGTGAACTGCGAGGGCGAGATCGTGTCCATCGACGACTACCCCGCGCAGAACGGCAGCAACTCGGGCGACGGCAACAGCAACGTGTCCTACTACCCGTTCAAGGTGTTCGTCAGCGAGGACGCCAACCTCCAGCCCAACGACTACGTGGAGATGCAGTATCAGAAAACGGCGGAGGCCGACAGCGCCGACAGCCTGTATCTGGAGAGCTTCTTCCTCCGCTCCGAGAACGGCAAGAGCTACGTTATGGTACGGGGCGAAAACGACAAACTGGAGAAGCGCTGGGTGCAGACGGGCCGCGACCTGTGGGGCAGCTACACGCAGATACGGGGCGGCCTGACGCTGGAGGACTACGTGGCCTTCCCCTATGGCCGCGACGTGGTGGAGGGTGCTCACACCCAGGAGGCCACCGCGGATCAGCTGTATAACGGAATGTAAGGAGGCGGGACAATGGGTGAAAATATAAATCTCGCCTTTCAGGGCGTATGGAGTCACAAGCTCCGCTCTTTTCTGACCATGCTGGGCATCATCATCGGCATCGCCGCCATCATCACCATCGTGTCCACCATTCAGGGCACGAACGAGCAGATCAAGCAGAACCTCATCGGCGCGGGCAATAACGTGGTGCGGGTGCAGCTCATGCAGGACAACTACAGCGCCGACCTGGGCTACTCCGCCCTGCCTGACGGCATTCAGCCCATCACCCGCGAGATGCGATCGGAGATGGAGAAGCTGGACTGCGTGGAGACCGTGTCCCTATATAACCAGCGCCAGTGGAGCGACGGCGTGTACGTGGGCAACACCGCGTTCAGCGGTTCGCTGTACGGCGTGGACGAGAACTATCTGTCCGCCGTGGACTATGTGGTCAACTATGGCCGCGCCTTCACCGCCGGCGATTACGAGAACCGCCGCTGCGTGGCGCTGATAGATGCCAAGACCGCCCAGTCCCTGTTCAAGGGCCGCAACCCCATCGGCGGCACGGTGGAGATACAGAGTATGCCCTACACGGTGGTGGGCGTGGTGTCCGCCCGCTCCACCTCCGAGCCGGTCATCAACAGCTATCAGGACTATTGGATGTACTCCGGCAACACCTCCGGCACGATGTTCATCCCCGACGTGACCTGGCCGGTGGCCTATCGCTATGACGAGCCCCAGTCCGTGGCCATCCGCGCCACGTCCACCAACGACATGACCAAGGCCGGCGACAACGTGGCCAAGTACCTGAACGAGAACGTGATCTCCACGGATACCTTCAAGTACCAGTCCGTTGACCTGCTCCAGCAGGCCAGCGATTTGCAAAGCCTGTCCGAGGCCACCAACAAGCAGCTCATCTGGATCGCCGCCATCTCCCTGGTGGTGGGCGGCATCGGCGTCATGAACATCATGCTGGTGTCCGTCACGGAGCGCACCCGCGAGATCGGCCTGAAGATCGCCATCGGCGCGCAGCAGAGCCGCATCCTGTGGCAGTTCCTGACGGAGGCCGCCGTGCTGACCAGCATGGGCGGTATCCTGGGCGTGGCCACAGGCATCGGCCTGGCAGAGATGCTGTCCCACATCATGGGCACGCCGGTGGCCATCAGCGTCCCGGCCTGCGTCATCGCCGTGGCCTTCTCCATGGTCATCGGCGTGGTGTTCGGCCTTGTCCCGGCCATGAAGGCCTCCAAGCTGAACCCCATCGAGGCGTTGCGGAGAGAATAAGCGTATGGCAGAAAAGGAACGGCCGCAGGCGGCCGTTCCTTTTTCCGTTTTGTAACACATTCGTTGCCCGGCTGTAACCCATTTTACGACCCGTTCCGGTATACTGAGCCCATACCGTGAGAAAGGAGTGTCCCCCTATGAAGAAGAGACGGCTGCTGCCGCTGCTGGCGGCGCTCTTGCTGCTGCTCGCCGCCTGCGGAAAGGCCGACACCCCGGCCCGCACCGACCTGCCGGACGATACTGCCCAGACTGGCACCGACAAGCTCGGGCAGGATGACGAGGGCCGCGCCCCCACCGCCGCCGAGCAGCCCGACGCCGTGGTGTGTACCGTCCTTCAGGACCGGGAGCAGCTCCAGTGTCTGGAGCTCCAGGTGGGCACAGGCTTCCCGTTCACCCTTACCGACCAGACGGCCATCCGGGAGGTCTCTGCCCTGTTCCAGAGCGCGGCGAAGCGCGCCGATGCCCCCGAGACCTT
>USNH01000039.1 GCA_900556015.1 uncultured Eubacteriales bacterium
CCCAAGGGTACTTGTTCCGCTTCGCTCCACTGCGTGGGCATCGCCCCCTACGGAAGGGAACAAGGAGTGCGGTTGTGTATCGAGCGGCGGGGTGCGGGAAGCCGTGTGTATACGTGGGGTCAGGCGATGCCGCCGTACATGGTGAACATGGGGAGGTAGACCGCCAGCAGGAGGATGACCGTGATGACGGCCAGGGCGATGGTGATGACCGGCTCGAGAAGGGACAGCAGGCGCTGGGTGGTGACGCTGACCTCGTTGTCGAAGTAGTCGCCGATGACGGTGAGGGTCTGCTCCAGGTTGCCGGAGCGTTCGCCTACGCCGGTCATCTCCGTCAGCAGACGGGGAAAGGTGGGGTCGGCAAGCATACAGTCGGCCAGGGCGCGGCCCTGCTCCACGCCCTGACGGACGCGGCGGACGGAGTCGGCAAACAGGGCGTTGCTGACCACGCCGGAGGTGACTTCCAAAGCACGGGTGACGGGCAGTCCGGCGGCCAGCATGGTGGCCATGGTGGCGGCGAACTGGGCGGCGGCGTTCATCTGATGCAGACGGCGGAGGGGCGAGCGCCGGAGCTTGCCGGCGGCCAGGAACAGGCGGCCCTGCTCACTGCGGCGCAGGAGCAGACGAACGATGAGGATGGCCAGCACGATGAGGAAAAGCGTCCACCAGAAGTGCTGGAGGAAGTCGGACACGGCGATGAGGCCGCGGGTGACGGGGGGCAGGTCGCTGCCCATCTGGGCAAAGGCGGAGGTGAACATGGGGACGGCCACCACCATGATGATGAGGAACACGATGGCCGCCACGATGAGCACCAGCGCGGGGTAGGTGAGGGTGCTGACCAGCTTGGCGCGGGTCTTGGAGGATTTGTCGTAGTAGGTGTGGAGGCGCTGGAAGCACAGCTCCAGCGTGCCGGACTGTTCGCCGGCGCGGATGGTCTCGATGAACGTGACGGGCAGGAGCGTGCCGGCGTTGGAAAAGCTCTGGGCCAGGCTGTAGCCGCCGGAGACATCCTCGGCCACCTGCTGGAGCAGGCGGCGCACCTCGCGGGTGCGGGACTGGGCGGCGACCATCTCCACGCAGCGGACGATGGGCAGGCCGGAGGTGAGGATGATGGCGAACTGGGAGCAGAGGATGGCCAGCTCCTTGTCCTTGATGCGCTTTTTGCCGATGGTGATCGGGCCGGTGCGCTGCTCGGGGACGGGGTCGATCCGCGTGACCACGGAGCAGGTCTCGCGAAGCTGGGAGACGGCCTCGTATTCGTCGTAGGCCTTGATGACGCCGGAGACCTTCGCGCCGTCGGGGGAGAGGCCCTTGTATTTGAATGTGGTCATGGGGATCACCTCGGTTCGGAGTGGGGTGGGGGGACGGGGGTTACGGATTCCCACGCCAGGTGACATCGGTCACTGGCTCGGAATGACACCGCTGACGCGGTGTTAGGGCGGACAGGGTCGTCCGCCCCTACGGAGCAACGCAAGGAGTGCTTCTGCAAAACGGCGGGGCGATGTGGGCATCGCCCCCTACGAAATCGACGGGAGTGCGTTCGTAAAACGGCGGGCGGGTACAGCGGAGTGCGTCCGTGTAATGTCTCTCCCTCCGTCGCGGCGATGCCGTGACACCTCTCTCACAGAGGGAGGCGAGGGGTTTCCGCGCCTGTGGGCGCGGGTTACGGATTCCCACGCCAGTGACATCGGTCACTGGCTCGGAATGACAACACAAGAAGTCGGTGCAAACGATCCCTCCGCCACGGCCTTTGGCCGTAGCATACGGGGCGACGCACCCCAAGGGTGCTTGTTCCGCTTCGCTCCACTGCGTGGGCATCGCCCCCTACGGACGGTCTATTGGGGTGCGTTCGTGTGACGGGGGGTGCGGGTCATTTTTTCGCCAGGTCGTCCGCGCCGGGCTTGGCGGCGGGGCGGGCGACCTTTTCCTTGTTGAACATACAGAACGCGGTCATGATGAGGATGCGGATGTCCAGCGCCAGCGTCCAGTTTTCAATGTAGTATACGTCGTAGTCGATACGCTTTTCGATGGAGGTGTCGCCGCGGAGACCGTTGACCTGCGCCCAGCCGGTGATGCCGGGGCGCACCTGGTGCTTGACCATGTAGCGGGGGATGATCTCCTTGAACTGCTCTACGAAGTAGGGCAGCTCCGGGCGCGGGCCGATGAGGCTCATGTCGCCCTTGAGGACGTTAAAGAACTGGGGCAGTTCGTCCACGGAGCATTTGCGGATGAGTGAGCCGAACCAGGTCTTGCGGTCGTCCTCGTTTTTGCTCCAGCCGGTGTTCTCCCGGGCGTTGACCCGCATGGAGCGGAACTTATACATATAGAACGGCTTTTTGTCCTTGCCCACCCGCTCCTGCTTGAAGATGATCGGGCCGGGGGAGGACAGCTTGACGCCGATGGCGGCGATGAGCATCAGGGGAGAGGTGAGGATGATCAGCAGCAGGGAGCAGACGATGTCCATGGCCCGCTTGACAAAGGCGTTGCCCACGTTGTCCAGGGGCACGCGGCGCAGGTTGATAAGGGGCAGACCGTTGATGCTGTCCACCTGGGGATCGGAGGGCATATAGCGGGCGTAGAACGGCACGACGGAAACCTTGGTGCCGTCCTTTTCGCAGGCGTGGATGATGGCGGGCATACGGCTGCCCTCCTCGGCGGACAGGGCCACCACCACCTCGTCCGGGGAGGTGTCGGCGAAGATGTCCTCCAGCTTGTCGTAGCCGCCGCAGTAGGGCAGATCGGCGCGGCAGCGGCTGTCGGCCACGTAGCCCACCACCTGAAAGCCCAGGTTCTTGTCGGAGGCCACCTTCTTCAGGTACAGGTCGGCGCTGTCGCCGTGGCCGATGAGCAGGACGCGCTTTTGGTTATAGCCCATGGCCCGGTAGTGACGCAGCAGCAGGCGCAGGGCTGCCCGCTTGGCCACCAGCAGCGCCGTGCTGACCCCATAGAAGAACACCACCGTCCAGCGGGAGGTGTCGCCAAAGCGGAGGACGTACATGGCGGCCATGACGATGAGGGCCACCAGCAGCTCCAGTGCCGCCACACGGCTGGCCTCCACATGGAAGCGGACGGCGCGGAAGGAGGCGTACAGCCCGGCCACGGCGAAGGCGATGAGCGTCAGCACCGCCGCGCCCAGGCCCAGCCATGCATAGTGGCTCAGGGGCAGCGCCTGTTCACCGCGGAACAGGCCGAAGCGCAGCCAGTAGGACACCAGCATGGCCAAAAACACCATCAGGCCGTCGGTGAGGATGTGGAGCTGGTTCAGCAGTCGTTGATTTTCACGTATCATGTGTTCGTTTCCTTTGCAGCAGAGAGATAGAGCGCCATCACCTGGGGCAGCACGGCGTCCAGCCGGTAACGCTGCACCTGCGCCTTGCCGGCGCGGCCCATCTGGGCGCGGAGGGCGCTGTCCTCCGTCAAGCGGAGGATGGCGGCGGCGAAGGCCGCCGCGTCATCATAGGGGCAGAGCAGGCCGGTCTCGCCCGGCGTTATCAGGTCGGTGTGGCCCTTTACATCGCTGGCCGCCACCGGCAAACCGGCGGCCATGGCCTCCATGATGTTGAAAGGCAGACCCTCGGAGCGGCTGGAGGACACGGCGATGTCCGACGCGGCCAGCCAGCCGGGGATGTCGGTGACAAAGCCGGGGAAAAGCACCCGGTGGGTAAGCCCCGTATCGCGGGCCTGGGCCTTTACATCCTCCAGCAGCGCGCCCCGTCCGGGGAGCAGGAGCTTCACGTGGTCGGGCAGGGACTCCATGGCCCGCAGGAGCATGGCCTGGTTCTTGCGGTCGGAGAACTCCGCCGGGTAGATGAGGGCGACGTCGCCGTCCTTGAGGCCCAGCTTCTGCCGCATGGCGGCCCGCGTATCCGGCGAGGCCGCGCAGCGCTCCAGATCTACGCCCATGCCGGGGATGAACTCGATGCGGCGGGCGGCGCGGTGCTCCCGCGCCCAGCGGTCGTCCCATGCGTTCATGGTCAGCAGCAGGTCGGTCTGGGGGGCGGTGAGCTTTTCCGCCGCGGGGAGCAGCAGCTTTTTCGGCCCGGTGGTGCGGTCGTCGAACAGGTAGCCGTGCATGACGTTGACGATGGGCGGGCGGTGCTTCATGCCCCGGACGGCCCAGCGGGTGAAGAACGAGGCCAGGGAGGTGTGGGTGGTGACCAGGTCGTAGCTTTCCCGCGCCATCATGGCGCGGAGCATACGGGCGGCCCGGAAATTGCCGGGGTCGGTCATGCTCTTGGCCAGGGGCAGCTCATACACTGCATCGGCGTAGGGGATGTCCCGCATCTCGCCGCCGCAGGCCACCGACACCTGCCAGCCCAGCTCACGGAAGCGGCGGAGGTAGGGCAGGTGGAAGCTGACGATATGGGAGAAGGTGGACGCGGTATAGAGAACGGACGGCATAAGCGGGCCTCCTAAGTATTTCTTCGTTTATTATAGCAACGAGTTTCGGCAAAAGCAACCGTTTTCCTTTGGCGGCGCAGGGAAAAGGAGGCAGACAGGTTTTGCGCGGGTCTGCGTCTTGAGGAGCGCGGATTCCCACGGCGCTGTGCGCCTCGGAATGACAGGATGGAGGAGGCGGCGCAGGGAAAAGGCGGCAGACGCGCTTTCGCGTCTGCCGCCGTGGCTTATTGCTCGTTGAGGTATGCCTGTACGTCGTCAGGCAGGGTGATCGTGCCCAGGTTGGCATCGTTCCAGTCGCTGAGGCGCTGGGTCAGGGCTGCCACGCCCTGACGGAAGCCGTCCGAGCCGTCGTCGTACTCCATGGCGATGCGGAAGCTGTTCTCCCACGTCTCCGGGTTGGAGGGGGTGTAGTCCACGTACTGCTCCAGCATGGCGAAGCCCTGGGCGATGTCCTTCAGGTTGAAGTAGCAGCGGGCCAGGTAGCGGGGCACGGAGTTGGAGTGCAGGGCTGCCAGGTCGGTCAGGTAGCGCTCCATGGTGTCGCGCATGCTGTCGGGCAGGTCGTCCTCCGCCGAGGCGGAGACCACGTAGGACAGCTTGTAGTCTGCCCACTCGTAGGGGTCCAGGTCGGCGGCCTGGGCGATGGCATCGTAGTCGCGCTGGGAGGCGATGACGGCGGCGCGCATATTCATGCACAGCAGCACACCGAACACGGCCAGACACAGGGCGGAGGCCCACACCAGCAGGCGGCGGGGCTTTTCAGCCAGCTTGGGCACGGGCACGAGCTGGCCGCAGGTCAGGTTGATGACGGCGAACGCGCCGAAGCCGAAGGGCAGGAAATAGCCGGCGGAGAAGTCCACCTCCACGGCGGAGTGGATGAGGATGAACAGCAGCACCGCGCCCAGGGCGGCGGTCATGGGGTGAGGCTGGGCCTCCGGGGCGGTGTCCTGACGGCGCAGGCGGAGTATGGCCGCGGCGCTGGAGACCAGCAATCCCAGCCACAGGGCACAGCCCAGGATGCCGGTGTCCACCAGGGACTGAATGTAGTGGTTGTGGACGTATTTCGTCTCGTAGTGGTAGGACTGGACGCTGTAAATGCCGTTTTCAAAGCCGCCCATGCCCACGCCCACAAGGGGGCTGCGCTGGAAGAGCTTCAGGCCGTCCTGGCAGTAGACCAGGCGCTGCACTACGTTGCCCTCGGAGAAAAGGTTCTGGATGCGCTCGGCGATGGCCTCGGGCAGGAGCTTGTAGTGGAGCTTCAGACTGCCGGAGGACGTGCCGCCGTAGGACGCGGCGGTGATGCGGACGGTGCTGTCGGCGGTGAAAACGAAGGTGACGGAGCGGTTGTCCGCCGGGGCGGTAAAGGCCGCGCCGTCGGCAGGGCCGGTGTAGGCCGTCTGCTTGGTGTTCATGATGGCGTCCTCCTCCGTTTGGGTGAGGACGGTGACGGAGACAGGGCCGTCGGCGGTGACGGAGAGGGTGTAGTCGCCCTGGGTCAGGTACGCGCCGCGGGTGATGGTCTCGCCGGGCTGGAGCGTGGCCGGGCCGGTCCAGCTCACCGCCAGCACCAGCAGGGCGGCGATGGCGGCCAGGGCGGCCAGCAGGATGATGTTGACGATCCTGATGCGCGGGGCGAGCTTGTCCGCCAGGGGGCGGCCCACGAAGATGTCCAGCGCGCAGAGGGCGGCGGCGCACAGCAGCGTCACCAGCAGCGGCCAGGGGCGCAGCGTCCACTCGCCGAAGGAGGTGGAGAAGGTGAAAACGGAGGCCAGCAGCGTCAGGAGCAGCGTCTCCGCCATGAGGACGAAGGCGGCGGCACGCTGCCCGCCGCGGGTGAGGAGCAGGTAGGCCAGGAACGCCACCGCCACGGCGGCCATAGCGCCGCGGCTGACGGCCAGGACGAAGGCGGTGCAGGTGATGAGCAGGCAGCTCAGGTGCAGGCAGCGCTCCTTTTTCGAGGCGGCGCTGGCGGCCAGCCCCAGGGACAGCAGCAGGGCGATGCCCGCCGCGCCGGCGAAAACGTTGGGGTTTTCAAAGATGGTCTTCAGGCGCTGGCCCTGAAGGGCCTCGTTGCCGAAGGGCACGCCCAGGGCGTGGATCAGGCCGCACAGGCCGTTATACAGCCAGCGGGTGGAGACCATGTCGATGCTGACAAGGCCGGCCAGCGCGCCGGAGACCTCCAGCACCGTGGCGGCGCAGCGGCCCGTGTGCAGCGCGTCGCGCTGGGGCTCGCAGCCGGTGAGCAGCAGGGCCATGCAGGCGGCGGCGGCGACCTTGAGGAACTCGTAGAGGGCGAATTTGCCGCTGGGGGCGTAGAGGGTGGAGATGCCGTCCAGCAGGACGTACAGTCCCAGCAGCAGGGCGGGCAGCGTCAGCCGCTTGGCCAGCGTGCCGCCGCGCACCACCACGCAGACGATGGCACTGAGGATCAGCAGCAGGGTGATGAGCTTATTTTCCCCCTGGAACATCATGCAGGTGAGGATGAGGTATACGCAGCCCAGCAGCGGTACGAGCCAGGGGTGCTTCAGCTCCTGGACGGCCACCGGGTCTTTGCGGTTCGTTTTCTTTGCCATGTTTTTCTCCTTTTCCCCGTAAAAAGTACCATCTAGTATAGTCTTTTTGCGGCGGTGCGTCAATCCCTTGGGGGAAAAAGGAGGGGCAGGCCCAGCAAAAGCCGCGCTCCGGCCAGCAGGAGCAGCGGCTCGGCCTCGAACCGCGTCCAGTCCGGCGGCAGAGGCAGCTCCTGGGGCTCGATGACCGTGCCGTGGAGGTCGGTCAAGCGGCGCTGGACGCACAGCACCGGCTGGGGCGTCAGGCTGGAGAGGGTCAGACTGCTGCGCTTGTCCAGGCCGCAGTCCACCGTTTGGCGGGCGGCAGGGAAGGCGCAGGGGCTGCCGCAGGGCAGCAGCACCGTGCGGCACAGGGGCGGGCGGGGCAGCAGAGACAGAGATTCCGCGCCCCGGCGGCTGCACACCAGCAGCGGCCAGGGGCGGGAGAGCAGGGCTGTCTCGTCCAGCATGGTCAGGGCGGAGGGCAGGCAGCGCTCCCAGGCTGCGCCGCAGGGGCGGAAGAAGCCGGCGTGATCCATGGTCGTTCACCTCTGGCGTAGTGTGCGCGGGAACAGGAAAGTTATGCCTGCGGGGTGGAGGACGCTGTCTGATGGTTTTTTCTTTTTCTTTTTTGCCTCCGGCGGGATACTTTCTTTCCTTGGCGAAAGAAAGTATCCAAAGAACGCCATTCAAGGGGGAAGGAAGTTTCGATCTTCCTTCCCCCTTGAAAATCCCCCA
>USNH01000040.1 GCA_900556015.1 uncultured Eubacteriales bacterium
AGTCAGGACACAAAATTTCCGCAAAGCGCCGCAGCTTTCATTGTGCGGTGTTGCCCTTAATCCCGCCATGTGCTCCGCAGCAGCAGCGCCACCATGGGCATCAGCTCCAGACGGCCCATGAGCATCTCCAGCGACAGCGTGATCTTACTCAGCGGCGACAGGATGGCAAAGTTCTCCATCGGGCCTAACAGGCCCAGGCCCGGCCCGACGTTGCTGATACACGTCAGCGACGCGGCAAAGGACTCCTGAAAGCCGAAGTTGTCCCAGCTCACCACCAGCGCGCCCACCAGCAGCACCAGCACATACGCCGCCATGAACGCCCCGGCAGCGGACACCACACGTTCCTCCACGGCCTGTCCGTCCATCTTCACCACGCTGACGTGGTTGGGATGGGCCAGCCGCTTCAGCTCCCGCTTCAGGCTCTTGCACAGGATCATCACCCGTGAGATCTTGATGCCGCCGGAGGTCGAGCCGGCGCACGCGCCGGTGAACATCAGCATCACCAGCGCCATACGGCAGAACGTGGGCCACAGGGCGAAGTCCACCGTGGCATAGCCCGTGGTGCTGATGATGGTCACGGTCTGGAACGCCGCATCGGTGACGGACTGGCTGAAGGGTATGCCTGCCTGCACGTGCAGGTTGAGGCACAGCAGCAGCGTGGTACACACCACCACGCCCACGTATACCCGCAGCTCCTCGCTGCGGAGCACCGTTTTCAGCTTGCCCCGCACCGCTAGAAACATCAGCGAGAAGTTCACGCCCGCCAGGAAGGAGAACACGGTGATGATCCACATCACGGCGGCGCTCTGCCCGGCGATGGACACATCCCGGGTGGAGAAGCCGCCGGTGGCCATGGTGGTCAGCGCATGGTTGACGGCGAAAAACCAGTCCTCTCCGGCGATACGCAGGCACACCGCCTCCGCCGCCGTCAGCGCCACGTAGATAACGTACAGGATCTTGGCCGTGCCGCCCACCTTGGGCACGAGCTTGGACTTGATCGGCCCGGGGCTTTCCGCCCGCATGAGGAACACCGCGCCCTCGCCCTGCCTGGGCGTCAGCGCCAAAAACAGCACCAGCACGCCCATGCCACCCATCCACTGTGTCAGGGAGCGCCAGAACAGCACGCTTTTCGGCAGCCACTCCACGCCGTTGAACGCCGTCGAGCCGGTGGTGGTCAGACCCGACACCGTCTCAAACACCGCGTCCACATAGGAGTCCAGCACCCCGGTGAGCATATACGGTATCGCGCCGAACAGCGACAGCAGTATCCAGCTCAGCGCCACGGCCATAAAGCCGTCCCGGCTGTGCATCTGCACCTTCTTCGGCTTCACCAGGTGCAGCAGCGTTCCCACGACGCCGCACAGCGTGGCCGACAGCAAAAACGCCAACCAGCAGTTCTCGCCGTATACCAGCGCCACAACGGGCGGCAGCATGAGAAACCCCGCCTCCACCCACAGGATATAGCCCATCGTGTTGAAAATGAGCCGAAAGTTCATAGAAATACCTCTCCACGCGCCCGCTGTCACGCGGGCAGAAAACAGGCACTCCTCCGCCAAGGCCGCGACGGGAGTGCCTCCGAACGCCCTCATTATATAACCCCGCCCAATGCCTGTCAAGTGCGGCGAAAAGAAGCCGCCCTGCCGGGCGGCCTTCCTTTTATCATATCACATTACCATCGATTGACAAGGACAAACGCGCCTGCCAGCGTGTCTTTCCGGCGCTTTTTGTCCTTTTCGTCTTGGCTTGCGCCAGCAAGCCTGCGTCTCAAAAGCCAAAAATCACTCGAAAATACATCGCTGACAGGTGTGAGCAGTTTTGTCGGAGCAGAAATGTGTCCAGACAAGAAAAGACCCGCAGGTGATACTTGCTGTATTACCAAGGGGCTTGACGCAGTATGGGCGCATTTCTGCCCGTCAAAACCGTGCTTGCCCTTGTCAATCGATGGTAGAGAGAAGAACCTATACGAAAGGCGGACACCGATCATGCGTGATCCCTATCAGGTGCTGGGCGTGCCCAGCACCGCCACGGACGAAGAGGTAAAAAAGGCTTACCGCGACCTGGCGCGGAAGTACCACCCGGACAATTATCACGACAACCCCCTGGCCGACCTGGCTCAGGAGCGGATGAAGGAGATCAACGAGGCCTACGAGACGGTGCAGTCCCAGCGCAAGGCCGCCCGCAGCGGCGGTTATAGCGCCGGTGGGCAAAGCTACGGCCAAAGCTACGGTCAAAGCTACGGCTATCAGGGCGGCTACGCCTCCCGCTATCAGCGGGTGCGTATGGCCATCAGCCAGGGCGATTTGAACCTGGCGGAGGAGCTGTTGAACGCCCAGTCCGACCACGATGCGGAGTGGAACTTCCTCAAGGGCGCGGTGTGCTATCGCCGTGGCTGGCTGGACGAGGCGCGGCAGTACTACCAAACGGCGGTGCAGATGGATCCGGACAACGCGGAGTACCAGCGGGCGCTGGACGTGGCGGAGGGCCGGGGCGGCTACCGTCCCAATGGATACAGCACCATGACCACCACCTCCTGCGGCAACGCGGACTGCCTGCGCCTGTGCGGCGCAACGCTGTGCTGCAACGCGCTGGGCGTGCCGGTGTGCTTCTGCTGAACGAGACAATACAGGGACGCACGTCCCTTTCCATTACAATAAAGGAGATGATCCAGTGGTCAAGAGTATGACCGGCTACGGGCGTGCCCGTGAGATGCGTAACGGACGCGACATCACGGTGGAGGTACGCTCCGTCAACAACCGCTATTTGGACTGCACGGTAAAGATGCCCCGCGCCTATATCTTTGCCGAGGACCGCATGAAGGCCCGCGTGCAGCAGGCCATTTCCCGGGGCAAGGTGGACGTGTTCGTCACCATCGATGCCAGCGCCGCCGACGAGGCGGTGGTGGCGGTGAACGAGCCCCTGGCCCGTGGGTATTACGAGGCGCTGACCCGGCTGAAAACCACGTTCTCCCTGCCCGGCGAAGTCACGCCGGAGGTGTTGGCCAAGTTCCCGGACGTGCTGGCCGTCACCAAGGCGGAGGAGGATGTGGAGGCCATCGCCGCCGACATCTGCGCCGTGCTGGACGATGCGCTGGCAGCGTATAATGATATGCGCGCCGTGGAGGGTGAGAAGCTGGCGGCGGACGTGGCGGGCCGCGTCACCACCATCGAAACGGTGGTGGGCAGGGTGGAGGAGCGCTCCCCCCAGACCGTGGCGGCCTACCGTCAGCGGCTGGAGGCCAAGATGCAGGAGGTGCTGCAATCCACCACCATCGACGAGAGCCGCATCCTCACCGAGGCCGCCATCTTCGCCGACAAGATCGCTGTGGACGAGGAGACGGTGCGCCTTCGCAGCCACATCGCCCAGCTCCGGGCCATGCTGGCCAGCGATGAGCCGGTGGGCCGCAAGCTGGACTTCCTCATTCAGGAGGTCAACCGCGAGTGCAATACCATCGGGTCTAAGTGCAGCGACCTGACCATCGCCCAGGACGTGGTGAACATGAAGGCCGAGGTGGAGAAGATCCGCGAACAGGTTCAGAACATGGAATGAGGTGGCCGGAATGCAGTTTGTGAACATCGGCTTCGGCAATCTCGTCTCCGCCGACCGTCTCATCGCGCTGGTCAGCCCGGACTCCGCGCCGGTGAAGCGGCTGGTGCAGGAGGCCCGCGACCGCGGTATGCTCATCGATGCCACCTTTGGCCGCAAGACGGCCTCTGTGCTGGTGATGGACAGTGACCACGTGGTCTTGTCGGCCCTGGCGGCGGAGCGTTTAGCGCCCCGGCTGGGCCTGACGGTGAAGGATATGACGGAGGAGGACGTATGAGCGTGCAGAGAAAAGGAAAGACCTTTATCGTATCCGGCCCGTCCGGCGTAGGCAAGAGCACCGTGCTCCACGCCCTGTTCCAGGGCCGTGACGACCTGTATTTCTCCGTCTCCGCCACCACCCGCCCACCCCGCGAGGGGGAACGGGACGGCGTGGACTACCATTTCATCCAGCCGGACGAGTTCCGTGACATGATCGCCGCCGATGCGTTTTTGGAGTACGCCGAGTACGTGGGCAACTTCTACGGCACGCCCAAGATGTACGTGGATGATGCCATGGCCCGGGGCAAGGACGTGATTTTGGACATCGAGCGTCAGGGCGCGGTGCAGGTGTGCGCCAAGCGCCCGGAGACGGTGCGTATCTTCATCGCCCCGCCCAGCTGGCCCGAGCTGGAGCGCCGCCTCACCGCCCGCGGAACGGACACGCCCGAGAAGGTGCAGAAGCGCCTGATCCGCGCCCAGGTGGAGCTGGAGATGGCCGGCGACTACGATTACTTTGTCATCAACGACACGGTGGAGCAGGCCGTGGAGGAGCTGCGCGCCATACTGTGCGCCGAGCACTGCAAGCCCGCCGAGCGTATGAATATGATCATCAACAGAAAGGAAATGTGAACACTATGTCTATGCTCTATCCCGCTATGAACAAGCTGACCCAGTATATCCCCAACCGCTATATGATGGTGAACGTGGTGGCCCGCCGTGCCCGCCAGATCGCCGCCGAGGCCGAGGCCGCCGGCACGCACCTGGACGAGAAGCCCGTCACCATGGCCATCGACGAGGTGGCCGAGGGCAAGTACCACAGCGACCCGGTCATCGAGGAAGACGAGGTCTGAGATGCCCACGGTGGCCAAGCTGGCCGTGCAGGCGGCGACCTATGCCATCGACAAGGCGTATGACTACCTGCTGCCCGACGAGCTGCCGGGCCGGGTCGGCTGCCGCGTGCTGGTCCCCTTCGGACGCGGCAACCGCCTCAGCGAGGGCATGATCCTCTCCCTGAGCCAATCAGCGCCGGATAAGCCGCTGAAGGCCGTCCGCTCCCTGCTGGACGACGAGCCGGTGGTCACGGAGAAGGAGCTGCGCCTGGCGCTGTGGATGAGCCGCCGCTACTTCTGCACGTTCTACGATGCGCTGCACACCATCCTGCCCGCCGCCGTGTGGTATCGCTACCGCGAGATCTGGTCTCTGCGCCAGCCGCCGCTGCCGGATGCCCCGGAGCGTGAACAGGCGGTGGCCCAACTATTGCAGGACGGCCCGCTGACCGAGGACAAGCTCTGTCAGGCCCTGGGCGACGATCTGCCGCCGCTGCTGCGCCGCATGGAGAAGGCCGGCCTTCTGACCCACACCATGGAGCAGCAGCAGAAGGTCCGCGACCGGGTGGTGACGTTCGTCTCCCTCTCTGTCCCCGCCGAACAGGCGCTGACCCTGGCGGGCCGCTCCGCCAAGCGTAAGGACGTGGTGTCGTTCCTGGCCCAAAACGGCAAGACGGCCCTCCACGACCTGCGGTATTTCACCGGCGCGGCGAAAAGAACGGTGGACGACCTGTGCAGGCTGGGCGTGGTGTCCCTGTGCGAGCAGGAGGAGTACCGCATCTCCGAAAAACAGTACGCTGTAAAGGCGACTAACATTACACTCAACGACGAGCAGCAGCGGGTCTGCGACACGCTGCTGCGTCAGATCGACCGGGGCGAGGCCGGTGTCACGCTGCTTCGCGGCGTCACTGGCAGCGGCAAGACCATGGTGTATATCCGCCTGGCCCAGCTGCTGCTGGCGCGAGGCAAGTCCGTGATGATCCTCGTCCCCGAGATCGCCCTGACCCCTCAGATGATGGCCCGCTTCACCGCCTATTTCGGCGCGCAGGTGGCGCTTTTACACAGCGGCCTGCGTATGACGGAGCGGTACGACCAGTACAAGCGCATCCGCCGGGGCGAGGCCCGCATCGTGCTGGGCACGCGGTCGGCGGTGTTCGCGCCGCTGGTGGACCTGGGCCTCATCGTTATGGACGAGGAGCAGGAGAGCTCCTACGAGTCCGAGAACGCCCCCTGCTACCACGCCCGTGACGTGGCCAAGTACCGCTGCGCCCAGGAGGGCGCACGGCTGCTGCTGGGCTCCGCCACCCCTACGGTGGAAACGGCCTGGCACGCGGAGCAGGGCGACTACGGCCTTCTGGAGCTGCGCCGCCGCTTCAACCAACAGGCGCTGCCCCATGTCATCGTGGCGGACTTGCGCCAGGAGCTGCGGCAGGGCCGCAGTACCATCATCAGCCAGCCGCTGTATGACGAGCTGCAAAAGAACATGGCGGCGGGGGAGCAGAGCATCCTGTTCCTGAACCGCCGGGGCAGCAGCCGCCAGCTGCTGTGTCCCCAGTGCGGCCACGTGCCGGAATGTCCCCGCTGCAGCGTATACCTGACGTACCACAGCGCCAACCACCGGCTCATGTGCCACTACTGCGGCTTCTCCCAGCCCGCCCCGGAGCGCTGCCCCGACTGCGGCGGCGCGCTGAAGCACATCGGCTTCGGCACACAGCGGGTAGAGGAGGAGCTGCGCGACCTGTTCCCCGGCACGGAGGTGCTGCGTATGGACGCGGACACCGTGTCCGCAGGCCACGAGGCCCTTCTCCGCCAGTTCGAGGAGCGTCGCGTCCCCATTCTGCTGGGCACACAGATGGTGGCCAAGGGGCTGGACTTCGAGAACGTGACGCTGGTGGGCGTGCTCAGCGCCGACCTGTCGCTGTATGTGGACCACTACCGCGCCGCCGAGCGCACCTTCAACCTGCTGACCCAGGTGGTGGGCCGCGCCGGGCGGGGCGCAAAGGCGGGCCGCGCCGTCATCCAGACCTACACGCCGGAGAACGATGTGATCCGTGCCGCCGCGGCCCAGGACTATGAGCGGTTTTACCGCAGCGAGGTACAGTTGCGCCGCCTGCGCCGCGACCCGCCCTTTGCCGACCAGTTCATCGTCACGGTCAGCGGCGGGGAGGAGAACGATGTCCGCCGCGCCGTGGGACTGCTGCGGGATGGCCTGAGCGCCGCGGTGAAAAAACCGCCCTATGCGGATATGGGGCTGGAGGTCATCGGCCCAGCGCCCGCCCCGGTGGTGCGTATCAACGGCAGCTACCGCTACCGTTTGCTGCTGCTGGGCGAGAACAACGCCCAGGTGCGCGGCCTGCTGTCGTCCTTCATGCGTGCCTTTGCCCAAAGGCCGGAGAACCGGCGGCTGCACATCCGCGTGGACTGCGACCTGATGGATTGATACCATTTTAATGTAAGAATAGAGGTAAGCGATATGGCATTACGAAAGATAGCTTTGCAGGGCGAGGACTGCCTGACCAAGGTTTGCCGCCCCGTGACCGACTTCAACAGCCGCCTCCACACGCTGCTGGACGACATGGCGGACACGCTGGAGGACTCCGGCGGCGTGGGCCTGGCCGCGCCCCAGGTGGGCGTGCTGCGCCGTGTGTGCGTGGTGCTGGACGAGGACGACCAGCTCATCGAGCTCATTAACCCAGAGATCATCTACACCGAGGGGGAGCAGACCGGCCTGGAGGGCTGCCTCAGCGTCCCCGGGAAATACGGCGAGGTGACGCGGCCCTACATCGTCCGCGTCCGCGCCCAGGACCGTGACGGCAACTGGTTCGAGGCGGAGGACGAGGGGCTGACCGCCCGCTGCTTCTGCCACGAGATCGAGCATCTGGACGGCCACCTGTTCGTGGAGCACACCGACCGTCTGCTGG
>USNH01000041.1 GCA_900556015.1 uncultured Eubacteriales bacterium
CACGGCGCAGTTGGTGGTGATCAGGGGCAGGTACACGCCCAGGGCGGTATACAGGGTGGGGATGTTCTTCTTCAGGAACATTTCCACGAACTGCACCAGGCCGGCGATGACCAGGATGTAGGCCACGGTCTGCATGAACTCCAGGCCCAGGGACACCAGCACCATGTTGATCAGGTAGCAGAACGCGGAGGCCAGGCCCATAACGAAGGTCACAGCCGCGCCCATGCCGATGGCGGTGTCGATCTTCTTGGACACGCCCAGGAAGGGGCAGATACCCAGGAACTGGGCGAAGATGAAGTTATTGGTCAGAATAGCGCCAAGAGAGATGGCGAGCAAAGTAGTCACACTCATAGCTTACTTGGCCTCCTTTTTCTTTTCGCTCTTGGCCAGCGCCCACTGCATGACAGCGATGAGGCAGCCCAGGGTCAGGAAGCCGCCCACAGGCAGCGTCAGGACCTTGATGCCGAACTCCTCGGGGAAGATGGTGATGCCGGGTGCGCTGCCCAGAGCGCCGCCGCCCAGCAGGCCGCCGCCGAACTTGCCGCTGCCGAAGAACTCACGGAACACGCACATCACGATCAGCACCAGCGTGTAGCCGATGCCCTGGCAGATGCCGTCCACCGCGGAAGCACCGATGCCGTTCTTGGAGGCAAAGCCCTCGGCACGGCCCAGGATGATGCAGTTGACGACGATCAGGGGGATGAACACGCCCAAGGAGTTGGACAGGGCGGGGACGAACGCCTTCAGCAGCAGATCCACGCAGGTAACGAAGCCGGCGATGACCACGATGTAGCAGGCGATACGCACTTCATTGGGGATGATCTTACGCAGCAGGGAGATAAAGATGTTGGAAAGGGTCAGGATGATCAGCACGGAGACGCCCATACCCAGGCCGTTGAAGAACGACGTGGTGATGGCCATGGTGGAGCACATACCCAGCACCTGCACCAGCACGGGGTTCTGTGTGATCAGGCCCTCTTTCAGTTGCTTACCGAAATTCATAATGCAGCTCCTCCTTTCTTAGCCCAGCAGCTCGGCAACAGCCAGGGCGGCATTGGCGCCCATGTTGATGCCCTTGGTGGAGACGGTCGCGCCGGAGATGGCGGTGATGTTCTTGCCCACCACCAGCGTGCCAGCGCCGCTCATGCCCTGGAACTGATCCAGGACGGGAACGCCGGCGGCGTTGGGCTCGTTGCCCACGACCTTCGTGCCGATGCCGGAGGTCTCGGCGTGGCTGACCACGGAGATGCCGGTGATGGCCTTGTCGGCGTCCACGCCCACCATCATGACGATACTGCCCTGAGAGCCGGAGGCGGAGATCTTCATCACGTAGCCGGCGTCAGCGCCGCCGTTGGTGACGGGATACAGCTCCACCAGCTTGCCGCCCTGGGCGGCTGCGGCGGCGGTCATGTCGTCGGTGATGTCCAGCTTGTCGCCGAACTCGCTGCCCTCGGGGGCAACGGCGCTCATGGCGATCTTGGTGTTTTCGGCGTCGATAGCCGCGATCTTGTCGGCGGTGATGTTGTTGACCAGACCCAGCAGGGCGGCCACGACCAGGGAAATGATGGTCAGAGTACCGGCGACCTTGAGAATAAACTTACCGGAGATCTTCATTATTTCGCCGCCTCCTTCTTTTCTTTCTTCACAGCACCGTAGATGGTGGGACGGATGTACTTATCCAGCAGCCAGGTGGTGCAGTTCATGATCAGGATGGAATAGCAGACGCCCTCGGGATAGGAGCCGAAGCGGCGGATGAAGCAGGTCAGCAGACCGCAGCCGATGCCGAAGATCAGCTGGCCGGGCTTGGTGACGGGGGAGGTGGCATAGTCGGTTGCCATGAAGATAGCGCCCAGCATCAGGCCGCCGCCGAAGACGTTATACAGCATATACTGCACGTTGTCCATGCCGGCGGGAGCGGCGATGAGGGTCAGGATGGCCACCGTGCCGATGTACGCCACGGGGATCTGCCAGGAGATGACTTTGCGGATGAGCAGGTAGATGCCGCCCACCAGCAGGCACAGGGCGGAGACCTCGCCCAGAGAGCCGCCCACCTTGCCGATGAACATATCGCCGATGGAGTAGTTGCTCATCAGGGTGGTGAACGCCTCCTCCGTGCCTTCCTTCATGATGGCCATGGGGGTGGCGGCGGAGGTGACATCGGGACGGATCTTGGGGATGGCCCAGGTGGTCATGGCGGTGGCGTAGCTGGCCAGCAGGAACGCACGGCCCGCCAGGGCGGGGTTCAGGAAGTTGCAGCCGATGCCGCCGTAGAGCTGCTTGACCACAACGATGGAGAAGAACGCGCCGATGATGATGACCCACCAGGGCAGGTCAACGGGGCAGACGAAGCTGAGCAGCATACCAGTGACAACGGCGCTCAGGTCGCCCACCATGCAGGACTTCTTCATGAGCTTGCGGTAGGCCCACTCGAAGAACACGCAGGACACCACGGACACCAGGGTCAGCACCAGCGCCTTGATGCCGAAGCAGTAAATGCTCCAGCCCATGGCGGGCAGCAGCGCGATGATCACGTCCAGCATGATGCTGCGGGTATCCTCGTTGGAGCGGATGTGGGGGGAGGAGGACGCGATCAGCTTGAGATTCTTGTAATCAGTCATGGTTTACGCCTCCTTCTTTTCGGCAGCGGCCTTAGCCTCGGCCTCCGCCTTGGCCTTGGCGGCCATTCTCGCGTTGTTGACCTCCTGCTTGCCCAGGCGGAAAGCGTGGGTCAGCGGCAGGCGGGCGGGACAGGTGTAGGTGCACGCGCCGCACTCGATGCAGTCCATGCCGTGCAGCACGTTCTGCCAGGTGTCCACGTCGCCCTTCATCAGGTACTTATACATAAAGACAGGCTCGAGACGGATGGGGCAGACACCCACGCACTTGCCGCAGCGGATGCACTGGGGATCTTCCACATACTGCTCTTCCTTGTCGGCGAAGGCCAGCATCGCGCCGGTGCCCTTGCCCACGGTGACATCCACGTCGTACTGGGCCAGGCCCATCATCGGGCCGCCCATGATGAGCTTGTACGTCTCGTCCTTCAGGCCGCCGCAAGCGTCGAACAGCTTGGTGATGGGCGTGCCGATGGGGCACTCGATGTTCTTGGGATCGATAACGCCGGAGCCGGAGACGGTGACGATCTTGCTGACCACGGGCATACCCTCGTACACAGCGCGGTAGATGGCGCAGGTGGTGTTCAGGTTGAAGATGCAGCAGCCCGCGTCGGCAGGCAGCTTGCCGCTGGGGACCTGACGGCCAGACACGGCCTGGACCAGCTGCTTTTCAGCGCCCTGGGGATAGCGGGTGTGCAGGACCTCCACCACCACGGGGGCGTTGAGCTCGGCGATGGTCTTGTTCAGCACGTCGGCAGCGTTCTGCTTGTTGGCCTCGATGCCGATGTAGACCTTGTCCACGCCGAAGCACTTGGCCAGCAGGGTCGCGCCCTTGATGACCTGCTCAGGACGCTCCAGGCAGGTGCGGTGGTCGCCGGTGATGTACGGCTCGCACTCCGCGGCGTTGATGATCACGTAGTCCACCTTGCCAAGGCCGGAGGAGATCTTGACGTGGGTGGGGAACGTAGCGCCGCCCTGGCCCACGATGCCGGCGTTCTTCACGATCTCCACCAGCTGCTCGGGAGTCAGGCTGTCGGGGTCAGCCACGGGCTTGACCTCCTCGGACACCGTGTCCTGGAAGTCGTTTTCGATGACCACGGACATCATCTTGCCGCCCATGTTGAAGGGGCGGGGCTCCACAGCCTTGACCGTACCGGATACGGAGGCGTGGATGGGTGCGGAAACAAATCCGCCGGGTTCGCCGATCCTCTGTCCAATTTTAACCTTGTCGCCCACCGCAACGATAGGCTTGCAAGGCGCACCGATGTGCATAGACATGGGAATGACCACCTCAGCCGGCGCTGCCAGCTTTTCGATGGCCTTTTCATTGGTTGCGGCCTTCATGTCGTTGGGATGAACGCCGCCAAAGAATGCTTGTGCCATTGTCTTCACCTCATCTTACTACCGGGTGGCGCTATGCCACCGCATACTATTTAGATATTACAACAAAACTTTTCTCTTGTCCAGTCCCGATACGCCATTTCTCCCGGTTTTTTGCCTTTTTTGTCGTCCGCTTAACCGCGTATTCTCCCGATTTTGCCCAGTCCGTCCACTTTTTCCCGGCGGAGCGGCCTGCCGCTTGTATTTTTCGCCGCTGTATGGTAGACTATTTCCACAGGCGGGAGGAAATGACAACGCCCCCGCGAGAAAGGAAAGATCGCTATGCTTGACCGCGTACAATTAAAATTAGAAGCCCGGGAGGTGGTGCGCTCGGCGAAGGTGTCCGCCTACCTGTTCACCCTGCTGGTCCTGGTGCTGACGCTCATCCTGAACGGCGCAAGCGACTACATGACCATGGACGATATGTGGGCGTATGACTACTCCCTGCGTACCGGGCTCGACCTGAGCTTCCTGGCGCTGCACCCGTCCTATCCCACCATCCTGGTGCTGTTCGTGTCCGTGGTGGCGTCGCTGACCTGCACCGTGCTGGGCGCAGGCGAGGTGCTGTACCACCTGGGCGTGCGCCGGGGAGAGGAGATGCCCTACACCACGCTGTTCGATGGGTTCTCCTTCGCCGGGAAGATCATCCTGCTGTCCATCGTGCAGTACATCTTCATTTTCCTGTGGTCGCTGCTGTTCATCGTGCCGGGCATCATCGCCGCGTACCGCTACCGCTTCGCGCTGTATAACCTGTGCGAAAACCCGGAGATGGGCGTGATGGAGGCGCTGAACATGAGCAAGGCCCAGACCCTGGGCTTCAAGGGTCAGCTGTTCGTGCTGGATCTGAGCTTCATCGGCTGGTATCTGCTCAGCGGCCTGACGGCGGGCATCCTGCTGATCTGGCTCGCGCCCTATCGGATGCAGACGGACATGGGCTACTTCCGGCAGATCAAGAACATCAAGGGCATCGGGTACTTCCCGGAGCAGCCCCACCCGGAGGATGACGGCACGTTCCACCCCAACGATCCCTTCGGCGGGGCGGACAACTCCCAGTGCTGATGTCCTTCAGGCACGGACAAAGGGACGGCGCTCTCGCGCCGTCCCTTTTTTGTTGCTTCCGTACAAATGCACAAATTTCTTGTCATAACGTGTGCTTCTCATAGCGCTAATAACCATTAAAATTTCGTCTTGATGCATTTTTTACTTGAAGTTAATTTTTTAACGTAGTACACTGGCGTTACCCGGACACCGACCGGCGTAGCGCGCCGGCCAGGCCCTCATCCCTGTCAAAAATACGTGTTGTTAAGGAGAGTGTCGCTGTGTTCAAAAAATTCACCAACGGCTGCGTGCGCGTAGTCAACAGATGGCTTCCGGATGCGTTCCTATTCGCCATCATCCTGACCCTGGTCGTATTCGTTGGCGCGATGTGCGCCACCGGCATGGGCCCCATCGAGATCATCGCCAAGTGGGGCGATCAGAAGGGCGGCTTTTGGAATCTGCTGGCCTTCTCCATGCAGATGGCCCTGGTGCTGGTCTTCGGCTCTGCCATGGCCTCCGCCAAGCCCTGCAAGAAGGCGCTGCGGGCCGTGGCCGGTCTGTGCCACAACGACAAGCAGGCCATCCTGGTCACCACCTTCGTGTCTACCCTCTGCTGCTGGCTGAACTGGGGCTTCGGCCTGGTCATCGGCGCGCTGCTGGCCAAGGAGGTCGTGCGCCGTGTGCCCACCGTGGACTATCCTCTGCTCATCGCCTCCGCCTACTCCGGCTTCGTCATCTGGCACGCCGGTCTGTCCGGCTCGATCCCCCTGGACCTGGTGGCCGGCAAGGCCTTCGGCGATGTGACGTATCAGGCACCCATCACCGACACCGTGTTCCACCCCATGAACCTGATCATGTGCGGCGTGATCCTGGTGCTGATGCCCTTCATCAACTATGCCATGCACCCCGACAAGGACCACACCATCACCGTGAACCCCGCCCTGCTGGTGGATGAGGAGGAGCGTACTTATGTGACGGATACCCCCGCTGAGAAGCTGGAGCACTCCAAGATCCTGTGGATCATCACCGTGGTGTTCGGCTTTATCTACATCGTGTACTACTTCGTGCAGAACGGCTTCACCCTGGGCCTGAACATCGTGAACATGATCTTCCTGTTCCTGGGCCTGCTGCTCCACGGCGACTTGCGCCGCTATGTGGACGCCATCGGCGATGCGGCTGCCGGTGCTGCCGGCATCCTGTTGCAGTTCCCGTTCTATGCCGGTATCATGGGCATGATGGTGGCCGCCAACGACCAGGGCGTGTCCCTGGCGGGCGTTATCTCCCAGTTCTTCGTGAACATCTCCACCAACGTGACATTCCCCATGCTGTCCTTCCTGGCTGCCGGTATCGTCAACTTCTTCGTCCCCTCCGGCGGCGGCCAGTGGGCCGTGCAGGGCCCCATCATGATGCCCGCCGGCATGGAGATGGGCATCGAGAATGGCCGTACCGCCATGGCCATCGCCTGGGGCGACCAGTGGACCAACATGATCCAGCCGTTCTGGGCGCTGCCTGCACTGGGCATCGCCAAGCTCTCCGCCCGCGACATCATGGGCTACCTGGTGGTGGTCCTGCTGTTCACCGGCGTGGTGGCCTGCCTGGGCTTCCTGGGCTGGGCGCTGTTCTTCTAAAAAGAGCACAACCGCATAACGAACAGGGACGGCGCGAAAGCGCCGTCCCTGTGTTTTGTTGTTTTCTTTTACACCGCGGCGGTGTCCTCCTGCACCGCCGGAGCGGCGGGCCGGCTGCCGTCGAAGGGCAGCTCCAGGCAGGACGGATCGCGGAGGCAGCGGCGGAAATCGTGGCAGAAGGCGGCGTACTCGTAGCCGGTGCAGATACGCTCGTCCATAACGATGCCCAGGGGCATCATCTTCTTGCTCAAATCGCCGCTGATGTAGTTGGGCACGGGCTTGCCCATGCAGACGAACACGCTGGTCGTGCCGAACTCGTAGCAGTGGTGGTGGATATAGCTGGTCTTGATGGAGGCCAGGTTGGTGATGAACATACTGGTGTGGAACGGGCTGAGATCCACGATCTTCCGGGGCAGCAGGCCGTGCTTGTCCAGGTGATAGGCCAGCCAGATGATGAATTTGGGAAGTCCCGGAATGGAGAACATCATCTTGGCGAACTTGTCGGTGCTGTTCTTCTGCTCCGTCTGGCTGTTGGCCTCGATGGCGTCGGTGATCTTCTGCTGGATGGTGAAGATGGTGTCGCTGGGCTCAAGATATATCTTCAGCGTGGTCTCGTCCGGTGAA
>USNH01000042.1 GCA_900556015.1 uncultured Eubacteriales bacterium
GTCACCGTTTCGGTGTCGCTGGGCGCAGGCGGGTACAAGAAGATACTGGACACAGGGAAAGAGTATTCCACGCTGGAGGCGGCTTACGACGCCTATCTCGTGGCCTTGAACAGCCCCAAGTATGATGCGCTCCGCAAGACAGCGCAGGAATAACGGCATTATTTCAGGCTGTCGAAAAAGCCTTGAGAAAGACACACGCAGGGGTGTCTTTCTTTTTGCATATCGGATGACGCTTCGGGACATGATAGGAAAAAATCATGGGACGAGGTGCGCGGATATGCAGGTGAGACGACTGGGACGGCAGACGGTGACCTTCGGCGACCCGGTGGGCGTGGTGAGCTGGGCCAGCGTGGTGGGCCGCATGGAGGGCAGCGGCCCGCTGGGCGGCAGCTTTGACCTAGTGAACGAGGATTCCTTCTTCGGCCAGGCCACCTGGGAGCAGGCGGAGGCCCGGATGCAGGCGGAGGCACTGGAGCTGGCGCTGCAAAAGGGCGGACTGACGGCGGAGGACGTGGACTGCGTGTTCGCCGGCGATCTGCTGAACCAGAACATCGGGGCGACCTTCGGATTGCGGGATTACGGCATCCCGTTCTACGGCGTGTACGGCGCGTGCTCCACCATGGGCGAGAGCTTGTCGCTGGCGTCCATGGCGGTGGCCGGGGGCTTTGCCGCCATGGCGGCGGCCCAGGCGTCCTCCCACTTCTGCACCGCCGAGCGGCAGTACCGCACGCCGCTGCCCTACGGCAGTCAGCGCTCCCCCACCGCCCAGTGGACGGCCACGGCGGCGGGGTGCTGCATCGTGGGGCGGGCATCGGAAGGGCCATACGTGACCCACATCACCCGGGGACGCATCATCGACCTGGGTGTGACGGACATGACCAACATGGGCGCGGCCATGGCGCCCGCCGCCTGCGACACATTACAGGCGCTGTTCCGGGAGACGAACACCACACCCCGGGACTATGACCTGATCCTCACCGGCGACCTGGGGGCGGTGGGCCACGACATCGTGGTGGAGCTGTTCCGCCGGGAGGGCGTGGAGCTGGCACACTACACGGACTGCGGGCTGCTGCTCTATGACCGAAAGGCACAGGATATGCACGCCGGGGGCAGCGGCTGCGGCTGCTCGGCGGCGGTGCTGAACGGCTTTCTGCTGGGCGGTCTGCGGCAGAGGCGGTGGAAGCGGGTCATATTCGCGCCCACCGGGGCGCTGCTCAGTCCCACCAGCTCGTTTCAGGGGGAGAGCATCCCCGGCATCTGCCACGCGGTGGTGCTGACATCGGATAAGGAGAACGCATGATGGAATATCTCAACGCATTTCTCTGCGGCGGGCTGCTGTGCGCCGTGGGACAGATCATTCTGGACAAAACGGCCCTGACGCCGGGCCGCATCCTCACCGGCTACGTGGTGACGGGGGTACTTTTGCAGGCGGTGGGCGTGTACCAATATATCGCCGACTGGGGCGGCGCGGGCGCGACCGTGCCGCTGACGGGCTTCGGCTATTCACTGGCCAGGGGCGTGGCCAAGGCGGTGGCGGAAAAAGGGGCGCTGGGCATCCTCACCGGCGGGCTGACGGCCACCGCCGGCGGCATCGCCGCGGCGGCGGTGTTCTCCCTGCTGGCGGCAGCGGTGTGCAGGCCGTCGGACAAGCGGAAACGGTAAAAGCTCCCTAACTGCCTCTTGCATTTTGCGGAAACGGGTGGTACACTGGCGGCATAAAGCTACTATTCCCACAGGAAGTGATACCATGACGGAAAAATTTGTCATCACCGGCATGACCTGCGCCGCCTGCGCCGCCCACGTGGAAAAGGCAGCCAACAGCGTGCCCGGCGTGGAGAACGCGGCGGTGAACCTGATGCTGGGCACGCTGGTGTGCGACCACGGCCCGGAGGTGGACAGCAGCGCCATCGTGGCCGCCGTGACGGCGGCGGGCTACGGCGCTGCGCCGGAGAGCGAGGCCCGGCGGGACATCCGCAAGGAGCAGGACGCGGCGGCCAAAGCCATGGGCAAACGGCTGCTGTGGTCGGTGGTCTGCCTCGTGCCCCTGTTCTATCTGAGCATGGGTCACATGATGGGTCTGCCCGTGCCGGCCTTCATGCACCATCAGCCGCTGCTGGCGGCCTTCGTGCTGCTGGCGCTGACCGTGCCCATCCTGATCCTGAACCGCAGCTATTTCACCGTGGGCTTTTCCCGTCTGTTCCAGGGCAGCCCCAACATGGACTCCCTGGTGGCGCTGGGCGCGGCGGCGGGCCTTGTTTACAGTCTGATCGAGATGGTGCTGCTAGCTATGGGCCGGGTGGAGGGGATGCCCGACCTGTACTTTGAGTCGGCGGGCATGATTTTGGCGCTGGTGACGGTGGGCAAGTATCTGGAGGAACGCTCCAAGGGCAAGACCACCGGCGCGATCACGGCACTGCTGGCCCTCGCCCCCACCTCCGCCGTGGTGCGGCGGGACGGGCAGGAGCTCACCGTCCCCACGGAGGACATCCGGGTGGGCGAAACGGTGATCGTGCGGCAGGGCGGGCGTATCCCCGTGGACGGCACGGTGCTCAAGGGCGGCGGCACGGTGGACGAGTCGGCCCTTACCGGCGAGAGTATGCCGGTGGAGAAGGCCGAGGGCGACAAGGCCGCCTCCGCCACCATCCTCACCGGCGGCTATCTGGAGCTGCGGGCCGACCGGGTGGGCAGCGACACCACGCTGGCCCAGATCATTCAGCTGATGGAGCAGGCGGCCAGCGGCAAAGCGCCCATCAGCCGGTTGGCGGATAAGATCAGCGCCGTGTTCGTGCCGGTGGTCATCTCCATCGCCGTGCTGGCGGCGGCGCTGTGGGCCATTGTGGGCGGCATGGGCGTGCGGTTCTGCCTGAGCATCGGCATCGCCGTGCTGGTCATCTCCTGCCCCTGCGCGCTGGGCCTGGCCACGCCGGTGGCCATCACCGTGGCCACGGGCAAGGCGGCGGAAAAGGGCGTTCTCGTCAAGTCCGCCGCCAGCCTGGAGCTGGTGGGCCGCATCGACACCGTGGTACTGGACAAGACCGGCACGGTGACGGAGGGCAAGCCCCAGGTGACAGATCTGCTGTGCGCTCCCGGTGTGGACGAGGACACGCTGCTGACGGCGGCAGCATCGCTGGAAAAGATGTCGGAGCACCCGCTGGCGGGAGCGATCGTGGCGGAGGCGGAGCAGCGGAGGCTGACGCTGCGCCCGGTGACGGACTTCACCGCCGTGGCCGGAGGCGGCGTTACCGCCAAGGCCGAGGGCGTGACCGTGTGCGCCGGCAACGCCGGGTACATGGCCGCCGTGTCGGTGGATGTGTCCGCCGTTGCGGCCCAGGCCGAGGCGCTGGCGGCGGACGGCAAGACGCCGCTGTATATCGCCGCCGGCGGGCGGCTGCTGGGCGTGATCGCCGTGGCGGACGTGGTGAAGCCCGACAGCGCGGCGGCCATCGCCGCCCTGCGGCAAAACGGCTGCCAGGTGGTGCTGCTCACCGGCGACAACCGCCGCACGGCGGAGGCCATCGCCCGTCAGGTAGGGGTGGACCGGGTCATCGCCCAGGTGCTGCCCCAGGACAAGGCCAAGTGCGTGGCCGACCTGCAGAAGGAGGGCCGCAAGGTCGCCATGGTGGGCGACGGCATCAACGACGCCCCGGCGCTGGTGACGGCGGACGTGGGCCTGGCCATCGGCGCGGGCACAGACGTGGCCATCGAGTCGGCAGACATCGTGCTGATGCGGAGCAGTCTCATGGACATTGTGGACGCCATGGAGCTGTCACGGGCCACGCTGCGGAACATCCGGCAGAACCTGTTTTGGGCGTTTTTCTACAACACCGTGGGCATCCCGGTGGCGGCGGGCGTGCTGTACCCTGCCTTCGGCATCACCCTGAACCCCATGATCGCGGCGGCGGCCATGAGCCTCAGCTCTGTATGCGTGGTGTCCAACGCGCTGCGCCTGCGGGGCTGGAAGGGCCGCCAGGCGGTTGCAAAACCGGCGGAGACGGTGTATGATACGGACAACAACGAAAAGGAGGCGGCGGATATGGCTGCAAAGACCATTACCATCAAGGGCATGATGTGCGCCCACTGCGTGGCCCACGTGGAGAAGGCGCTGACGGCGCTGGAGGGCGAAACGGCCAAGGTAGACCTGGCCAGCGGCACGGCGGTGGTCACCGGCCCGGCCAGCGACGAGGCGCTGACCAAGGCTGTGACCGACGCAGGCTACGAGGTCGTAGACATCAAGTGAACAAGCGAAAAAACCAGGGCCGCCATCCGGCGGCCCTGGTTTTTTCTATTCTATACCGTGCGTCCCCCACCCGGCGCTCCGTCAGGCGAACACCACCTGCACCAGCACCATATACACCGCCGTGCCCGCCAGGATGGACAGCAGCGTGCTCCGCCGCCACAGATGCAGCAGCGCCGTCACCGCCACGGCGATGGCCTCCGGCAGGCCGTGGCTGCCGGACAGGATGTCCACGCTCCGCAGACTGTATACCACCAGCAGACCCATCATGGCAGGCGGCAGCAGACGGCCCAGGTCCTCTATCACCTTTGGCAGTTTCTTCCCGTCGGCGAACAGCAGAAACGGTGTCCACCGTGTGATCTGCGTGGCCAGCGCCACCATCAGCACGATGATGAGGGACTGTATCGTATCTAAGCGCATAGCTTCCTCCTTCCCAGCAGCAGCACGGCCATGGTCAGCACCATGGCGGGAATGACCATGCTGTCCGCGCCGAAAGCGGCCAGCGCCGCCACGGAGCACGCCAGCCCGATCCCGCCGCTGGCCCGGTTCTCCCGCTTCGTCACCTGCTCGATGAACAGCACCACGAACAGCGCCGTCAGGGCGAAGTCGATGCCGGTGGTATCAAAGGTCAGCAGGCTGCCCGCCAGGCCGCCCACCATGGAAAACACCACCCAGTACAGCCAGGTGAGGAAGCTCATGGCGAAGTAAAACAGCGGCGGGTCGATGTCCTCCGGCGGCTCTACGGAGGAGGACAGGGAGAAGTTCTCATCGCTGAGGGTGTAGATGAGGAAAAACTTCAGCCGCCCCGCGCCCCGGTATTTGGGCAGCAGGGCCAAAGAGAAGAACAGATGCCGTGCGTTGACCATCAGACTCAGCAAAAACGCCTGCGCCGGGTCGAACACGGAGGTCAGCAGCGTGATGGCCACGTACTGCATACTGCCGCAGAAGGCAAAGGCGCTGACGAAGCCGCTCCACAGGAAATTGTAGCCCTTGGAGGCCATGAGCACGCCGTAGGCCAGCCCCACCGCCAGATACCCGGTCATGATGGGTATGGTGTGGGGAAACGCGGCGCGCACGGCGGCGGACAGCTTGGTTTGTTTCACAGCATCACTTCCCGTAAATGAGTTGGCGCTATTATATCCGAAAACTCTTTGCTTCGCAATACTGGAAAATACGGAAAGAATAGGCTATAATAGGGTCACTGTCAGGAAATATATACAAGGAGCGTACCGGCTATGGAAGAAACACGCAGCTTCGGCTATATCTGTCCCGCCTGCGGCAAGGCGAATTTCCACACCCGCAGCGTCTTTGCCCTCAGCGCCGCCGCAGCCCGCATGGAGTGCGAGTGCGGCAAGGAGGCGCTGGAGGTGCAGCTGGACGGCAAGCGCCTGGTGATGGAAGTGAGCCAGCACATCGGCAACAATTGTGTGCGCTGCATTATGCTGGCAACATCTGACGGTCTGTGCAAGGATATGGAAGTGGTTGCCACCGGCAGCTCCATCTCCGTGCCTGTAGGCCAAAAGACCTTGGGCCGCCTGTTTAATGTGGTAGGCGATACCCTGGACGGTCTGGAGGACCTAAGCGGCGAGAAGCACTGGGGCATTCACCGGCAGCCCCCCAGCTTTGAGGACCAGTCCCCGAATGTGGAGATTTTGGAGACCGGTATCAAGGTTATCGACCTGTTGACCCCCTATCAAAAGGGCGGTAAGATCGGTCTGTTCGGCGGCGCCGGCGTAGGTAAAACGGTGCTGATCCAAGAGCTGATCACCAATGTAGCCACCCAGCACGGCGGTTACTCCATCTTTACCGGCGTAGGCGAGCGTTCCCGTGAGGGTAACGATCTGTGGAACGAAATGCGCGAGAGCGGCGTGCTGCAAAAGACAGCCCTGGTCTTTGGCCAGATGAACGAGCCGCCCGGCGCCCGTATGCGTGTGGCAGAAACCGGGCTGACCATGGCGGAGTATTTCCGTGATGTGGAGCACCAGGATGTGCTGCTGTTTATTGATAACATCTTTCGTTTTGTACAGGCAGGTTCCGAGGTTTCCTCTCTGCTGGGTCGTATGCCCTCCGCAGTAGGTTACCAGCCCACGCTGGCAACGGATGTTGGCGAGGTGCAGGAGCGTATCGCTTCCACCAAGAACGGGTCTATCACCTCCGTACAGGCTGTGTATGTGCCTGCGGATGACTTGACCGACCCGGCACCGGCCACCACCTTTGCCCACTTGGACGCCACTACCGTACTGTCCAGAAAGATCGTGGAGCAGGGTATTTACCCGGCTGTGGACCCGCTGGAGTCCAGCTCTCGTATTCTGGAGGCCGATGTAGTGGGCGAGGAGCACTATGAGGTGGCTCGTAAAGTACAGGAGTACCTGCAAAAATACAAAGAGTTGCAAGATATTATTGCTATTCTGGGTATGGAGGAGCTGTCCGACGAGGATAAGGTCACTGTTTACCGTGCAAGAAAGATCCAGAAGTTCCTGTCTCAGCCGTTCCATGTTTCAGAGAAGTTTACAGGCTTCCCGGGAATTTATGTTCCACGCTCAGAGACAATCAGGGGCTTCAAGGAGATTCTTGAAGGCAAGAAGAAGGTTGAGTACAGAGCCTATACAGACCATTATATTGGTCGTTTGTTTGACAAGGATGTTTTGGAGTTCCTTAAAAAGCATGGTAAAGAAGAGGATGTAATTAAAGCGCAAGAGGAGGGTATTGTTGACCCATTGCGAGTAGTAAAGACAATCCACTTCCATGATTATAACAACTCGTGGTATCTTGATTGTGATGTTTTGGTAAATGATACTTGTATCGTTATGAAAGAAGAT
>USNH01000043.1 GCA_900556015.1 uncultured Eubacteriales bacterium
GGAGAAGGAAACCACTGAGGCCGACGGGAAGGAAGCCAAATAATTCCGAATCTTTTTCGATACATTTTACAGATTCGACACATTCTCTCATGGTACCCGTGGTATCATGAGAGAATGGTTAATCAGGCACGATTTGCGCTGTAAATGTGCCGCGTTACAAAAGGAGGTCAACTTATGAGCTTAGTCCCTTATGTTGTCGAGCAGACCAGCCGCGGCGAGCGGTCCTATGACATTTTCTCCCGCCTGCTCAACGACCGTATCGTATTCCTGGGCGAAGAGGTAAACGACACCACCGCCAGCCTGGTCGTGGCCCAGCTTCTGTACCTGGAGGCGCAAGACCCCGACAAGGACATCCAGATGTATATCAACAGCCCCGGCGGCAGCGTCACCGCCGGTATGGCCATCTACGACACCATGCAGTACATCAAGTGCGACGTTTCCACCATCTGCATCGGTATGGCCGCCAGCATGGGCGCGTTCCTGCTGTCCTGCGGCGCGAAGGGCAAGCGCATCGCGCTGCCCAACGCGGAGATCATGATCCACCAGCCCTCCGCCGGTACGCAGGGCAAGGTCACGGACA
This sequence comes from uncultured Eubacteriales bacterium, assembly GCA_900556015.1. The sequence continues at coordinate 581 of USNH01000043.1, forward strand.
TGGAGATCGACGTGGAGCACTTCCTCAAGATCAAGCAGCGCATCAACAAGATCCTGGCCGAGAATACCGGCAAAACGCCGGAGCAGGTCAAGGCCGACTCCGAGCGCGACAACTGGATGATCGCCGAGGAGGCCCGCGAATACGGCCTTGTGGACAAGGTCATCTACAAGAGGTAACACATGGCAGAAGAAAAGAAAGTCCTCCGCTGCTCCTTCTGCGGCAAGCCGGAGAGCCAGGTCCACCGCATGATCCAGGGCCCGGGCGTCCGCATCTGCGACCAGTGCGTCCAGCTGTGCATGAGCATCCTGGACGATGGCTATGCCGACGATGCCCCGGATTACGACAGCGTTGACCAGCTCCCCACCCCCCGCGAGATACGCGCCGTGCTGGATCAGTACGTCATCGGCCAGGAGGATGCCAAGGTCGCCCTGTCCGTCTCCGTCTACAACCACTACAAGCGCATTTTCTTCGGCGGCGGCGAGGACGTGGAGCTGCAAAAGAGCAACATCCTCATGATCGGGCCCACGGGCAGCGGCAAAACGCTGTTCGCCCAGACGCTGGCCCGTGTGCTGAAGGTCCCCTTCGCCATCGCCGATGCCACCACCCTCACCGAGGCCGGCTACGTGGGCGATGACGTGGAGAACATCCTGCTGCGCCTGCTCCAGGCCGCCGACTTCGATGTGGAGCTGGCCGAGCGCGGCATCATCTACGTGGACGAGATCGACAAGATCGCCCGCAAGAGCGAGAACACCTCCATCACCCGCGACGTGTCCGGCGAGGGTGTGCAGCAGGCCCTGCTGAAAATCTTGGAGGGCACGGTGGCCAACGTCCCGCCCCAGGGCGGGCGCAAGCACCCGCACCAGGAGTTCATCGAGATCGACACCACCAACATCCTGTTCATCTGCGGCGGCGCGTTCGACGGCCTGGAAAAGATCATCGAAAGCCGCGTGGGCAAGCGCGGCATCGGCTTCGAGAACGAGGTTCGCGGCAAGAACGACACCAAGACCGGCGCACTGCTGAAGCTGGTGCAGCCCCACGACCTGCTGAAATTCGGCATCATCCCCGAGCTGGTGGGCCGTATGCCGGTGCTCACCGCCCTGGACGCGCTGGATCGCGACGACCTGGTGCGTATCCTCACCGAGCCGAAGAACGCCCTGGTGAAGCAGTACCAAAAGCTGCTGAGCTACGACGGCGTGTCCCTGCACTTCGACAAGGACGCGCTGGAGGCCGTGGCCGACAAGGCCATCGAGCGCAACATCGGCGCACGCGGCCTGCGCGCCGTCATGGAGGGTCTGCTGACAAAGGTGATGTACGACATCCCCTCCGACCCCACCATCACCTCCGTCACCATCACCGCCGCCTGCGTCAACGACGGGGCAGAGCCGCTGGTGGAGCGCGACCCCAACAAGACCAAGCCCAGCGCCAAGCAGAGCGCCAAGCGCAAGACCGGAACGGACAGCAAGACCGCCCCGGCCTCCTGACACAGCCGAAAGGGGAGAGGCGGCCTTCCGCTTCTCCCCATTTTTTCTACCCGCCGCCTGCGGCCCGTCCGCAGGGGAAAGGAGTATCCCATGCCTGAAACGATCACAAGAAATCTTCCCGTCCTGGCCCTGCGCGGTGTCACCGCCTTCCCCCGCCAGACGGTTTCCTTCGATGTGGAGCGGGAGATCTCCATCTTCGCTCTCGACAACGCCATGGAGAACGACCGCCGCATCTTCTGCGTCACCCAAAAGGAGCTGTCCACCTCCGCCCCCGGCGAGAGCGACCTCTACGACGTGGGCACGGTCTGCCACATCCTCCAGATCATCAAGACCTCCGACACCTCCGTCCGCGTGGTGGTGGAGGGCGAGTGCCGCGCCCGGCTGGCCCGCCTGTGGCAGACCCAGCCCTTCCTGCAAGGTCAGGCGGAGCTGCTGCCGGAGCAGATGCCCCGCCACACCGCCCGTACCGAGGCGTTGCTGCGCCGCACCTACGTCCTGTTCGACGACTACCGCCAGCTGGCCAGCGGCCTCAGTGACGATTTTACCGCCGCCGTGCTGGACTGCCGGGATGCCGGCGCACTGGCCGACCTCATCGCTCAAAACATCACCCTCCGCCACCAGGATCGCCAGCGCGTGCTGGCGGAGCTGCACCCGGAGAAGCGCCTGCGTATCGTCAACGACATCCTGACCCACGAGGTGGATGTCCTGTCTTTGGAGACGGAAATGGAGCAGAAGGTGCGCCGTCGCGTGGCCCAGGTGCAGCGCGATATGATCCTCCGTGAGCAGGTAAAGGTGCTCCAGCACGAGCTGGGGGAGGACGGCGACGAGGAGCTGGAGGCTTACGCTGCCCGTATCGAGGCCCTCCACCTGCCGGAGGAGGTACATAACAAGCTCACCCGCGAGCTGGATCGGCTGGGCAAGCAGCCCTACTCCAGTGCCGAGGCCGCCGTCATCCGCAACTATCTGGATGCCTGTTTGGAGCTTCCCTGGAACAAATTCACCCGCGACCGGGCCGATGTGGCCCAGGCCCGGAAGATACTGGATAAGGACCACTACGGTCTGGAAAAGGTGAAGGAGCGCATTTTGGAGTTCATCGCCGTCCGCCAGCTGAACCCGGATGCCAAGGGCAAGATCCTCTGCCTTGTCGGCCCTCCCGGCGTGGGCAAGACCTCCGTGGCCTTGTCCGTGGCCCGCGCCATGCACCGCAAGTGCGCCCGGCTGTCCCTGGGCGGTGTCCGTGACGAGGCCGACATCCGCGGCCACCGCAAAACGTACATCGGCGCGATGCCGGGCCGCATCATCGAGGCCCTGACCCGCGCCGGCTCAATGAACCCGCTGCTGGTGCTGGATGAGATCGACAAGCTGGCCAGTGATATGCGGGGCGACCCCGCCTCCGCGCTGCTGGAGGTGCTGGACAGCGCCCAAAACAACGCCTTCCGTGATCACTTCCTCGAAGTCCCCGTGGATTTAAGCCGCGTCATGTTCATCACCACCGCCAACATCACCTCCACCATCCCCCGTCCGCTGCTGGACCGCATGGAGGTCATCGAGCTGGGCAGCTACACCGATGAGGAGAAGCTCCACATCGCCCGTGACCACCTGCTGCCCCGCCAGCGCAAGGAGAACGGCCTTCGCGCCGGGCAGCTGAAGCTGGGCGATGATGCTCTCCGCGCCATCATCACCGACTACACCCGCGAGTCCGGCGTCCGCACGCTGGAGCGCCAGCTGGGCAAGCTGTGCCGCAAGTGCGCCATGCGTTTGGTGGAAACGGATGTAAAGTCTGTTACCATTACACAGGCTGACCTGACTGACCTGCTGGGAACGCCCCCTTACGCCGAGGAAGCCCTGGCCAAATTCGACCAGATCGGCGTGGTCAGCGGCCTTGCCTGGACGGAGGTAGGCGGTGAGCTGCTGGAGGTAGAGGCCGGTGTCATGGACGGCTCCGGCAAGCTGGAGCTCACCGGCAACCTGGGCGACGTGATGCAGGAGAGCTGCAAGGCCGCCTACACCTGCCTCCGCAGCCGTGCCGCCGAGCTGGGCATCCCCCGCGACTTCTACAAGACGAAGGACATCCACGTCCACTTCCCTGAGGGCGCTGTGCCCAAGGACGGCCCGTCCGCCGGCATCGCCATCGCCACCGCCATGCTCTCTGCCCTGACGGGCCGCGCCGTCCGCCACGATGTGGCCATGACCGGCGAGATCACCCTGCGGGGCAGGGTGCTGCCCATCGGCGGCCTGCGGGAAAAGACTATGGCCGCCAAGCGCAGCGGCATCAAGACCGTCATCGTCCCCAAGGGCAACGAAAAGGACCTGGCGGACATCGACCCCACCGTGCGTCAGGCTCTGCGCTTCATCCCCGCCGAGACGGTGGATGCCGTCTTTGCCCACGCGCTGGCCCTGCCGAAGAAGGCCGCCGCCGTGGAGCATCTCGCATCCCTTGCACCCACCCCCATGCAGGAGGTACGCCATGGCGATCAACTTTAACAAGGCGGATTTTGTCCTGTCATCTGTAAAGGCTTCCACCTTTATCCGTGACGGAAAACCTCAGGTCACGTTCGCCGGACGCAGCAACGTGGGCAAATCCTCCGTCATCAACCGTCTGCTGAACCGCAAGAACTTCGCCCGCGTGGGCGCGACTCCCGGCAAGACCAGTCAGATCAACTATTTCCTCATCGACGGCAAAATTTACTTCACCGACCTTCCCGGCTACGGCTATGCCAAGGTCTCCAAGGAGGAGCGCGACCGCTGGGGTCGCCTCATGGAGAGCTACTTTGCCGCCGAGGGGCTCATCACCCTGGGCGTGCTCATCGTGGATGCCCGCCATAAGCCCACCGCCGATGACGTGACCATGTGCGACTGGTTCAAGAGCACAGGCTGCCCCGTCATCGTGGTGGCCAACAAGCTGGACAAATTGAAAAAGAGCGAGATCGAGCCCAACCTGACTCTCATCCGCCAGACGCTGACCCTGCCGGAGGACGGACTGCTCATTCCGTTCTCCGCCGAAAAAGGAACAGGGAAGACGGAGCTGCTGGCCGCCATCACCGCCGCCTGTGAGCGCCGGTGATACACGACCACAAAACGGAGGATGCCCGCGCCCCACGGCGCAGCGTCCTCCGTTCCGTTTATTCCACGCTTTTCAACTTTTTTACTTGAAAAAGGAAAGAATTTTTTCAAGTTTATTCAAGGTTTTATAAGGTATTTCCACCGTGTTTTTCTGCAAAAACGATAAAATTTTTTCAGGTATCCAAAAAACTTTTTTGCAAAATTGCAAAAAAAGGCTGTTAATTGTTCTAAACGTATGGTATAATCACCCCGTAATAAACAACGCGCCGATGAATTTGACGCGGTGAATTTCAAACAGGAGGTCACGCAAATGGAAACTTACGGACTTGAAAAGCTGGGCATTATCAATGCAAAAGCGGTATATCGCAACCTTACGCCGGCACAGCTCACCGAGCACGCGCTGCGCCGCGGCGAGGGCACGCTGTCCAATACCGGCGCGCTGGTGGTCAAGACCGGCAAATATACGGGCCGCAGCGCCAACGACAAGTTCATTGTGGACACGCCTGCCGTTCACGACGATATTGCCTGGGGCAAGGTGAACCGCCCCATCGAAAAAGCTAGATTTGACGCCATCCGCGCCAAGGTCATCGCCTATCTGCAGGGCAAGGATGTGTTTATTTTCGACGGCTTTGCCGGCGCAGATCCCAAGTATACCAAGGCTTTCCGCATCGTCAACGAGCTGGCCAGCCAGAACCTGTTCATCCACCAGCTGCTGCGCCGCCCCACCGCCGAGCAGTTGAAGGACTTCCACGAGGACTATACTATTATAGCTGCCCCCGGCTTCAAGTGCATCCCCGAGATCGACGGTACGCGCAGCGAAGCCGCCATCCTGGTGGACTATGAGGCCCACGAGGTGGTCATCTGCGGCACGCAGTACGCCGGCGAGATCAAGAAATCCGTGTTCTCCGTGATGAACTACGTGCTGCCCAAGCAGGGCGTGTTCCCCATGCACTGCTCCGCCAACATCGGCAAGAACGGCGACAGCGCCGTGTTCTTCGGCCTCAGCGGCACGGGCAAGACCACGTTGTCCGCCGACCCCAACCGCAAGCTCATCGGCGATGACGAGCACGGCTGGGCGGACGACTCCGTGTTCAACTTTGAGGGCGGCTGCTATGCAAAGTGTATCAACTTAAGTCCAGAGGGCGAGCCCGAGATCTACAACGCCATCAAGTTCGGCGCTTTGGTGGAGAACGTGGTCATGGACCCCGACACCCGCGAGTTTGACTTTGATGACGACTCCCTGGCCGTCAACTCCCGCGTGGGCTATCCCGTGGAGTATATCCCCAATGCGGAGCTGTCCGGCATGAGCCCCAGCGTGCCCAAGACCGTTATCTTCCTGACGGCGGATGCCTACGGCGTGCTGCCTCCCATCAGCAAGCTGGACAAGAACCAGGCCATGTACTACTTCGTCTCCGGTTTCACCAGCAAGGTGGCCGGCACGGAGATCGGCGTCACCGAGCCGGTGCCCACCTTCTCCACCTGCTTCGGCGAGCCCTTCCTGCCGCTGGATCCCTCTGTATACGCCGCCATGCTGGCGGACAAGGTGGAAAAGTCCGGCGCAAAGGTTTACCTGGTGAACACCGGCTGGAACGGCACCGGCAAGCGCATGAAGCTCCGCTACACCCGGGCCATGGTCACCGCGGCCCTGACCGGCGAGATCGAGAAGGCGGAGTTCGTCACCGACCCCACCTTCGGCGTCCAGGTGCCCACCTCCATTGAGGGCGTGCCCAGCGAGCTGCTGATCCCCGCCAACACCTGGGAGGATCACGCGGCCTATGAGGCCAGCTGCAGGAAGCTGGCGGCCAGCTTTGTGGAGAATTTCAAGAAGTATACCCGCATGAGCGCGGAAGTGGTGGCCGCAGGCCCCAAGGCGTAACGAAACAGCAGCAGGGCTG
>USNH01000044.1 GCA_900556015.1 uncultured Eubacteriales bacterium
CTTCGATGAGGGCTGGGAGGAGGCCATGATGGAGCACGATGTACCGGACTGGTACATTGAGTCTCTGGCCAAGATCGGCTACCTGTTCCCCAAGGCCCACGCCGTGGCCTACGTCATGATGGCCTTCCGCATCGCCTGGTTTAAGGTACACCAGCCCCTGGCGTTCTACGCCACGTGCTTCTCCATCCGCGCCAAGGCCTTCGACGCCGAATACTGCTGCGCCGGACTGGACGCCGTCAAGCGCAAGATCCGCGAGATCGAGAACAACAAGGATGCCACCGACGTGGAGCAGAACCTGCTGGTCACGCTGGAGGTGTGCTACGAGTTCTACCTCCGGGGCTTCCACTTCGACACCATCAGCATCTACGACTCCGATGCCACCCACTTCAGGATCACCGACAACGGCCTGCTGCCGCCCTTTGTCACCGTCCGCGGCCTGGGCGAGACGGCGGCGCTGGACACGGTGGAGAAGCGGAAAGGGAAGACCTTCATCTCTGTGGAGGAGTTCGCCACCACCTGCAATAAGCTCAGTAAGACCCACATCGAGCAGCTGAAGGCCCTGGGCGCGTTCGCCGGCATGGCCGACACCAGCCAGGTCAGCCTGTTCTGAGCAAAAAAAATTCCGCCCCTCGGGCGGAATTTTTTTGCTCAGATTTATGCCTTTTTCTTCTCCGGGAACTGGATTTGCGCCAGGATCACCGCCACGAACATCACCACGCAGCCGATGTACTCCCGGGCCGTCATCTGCTGGTGCAGGACGATCGCCCCGGCGATAACGGCGAACACGCTCTCCAAGCTCAGCAGGATGGTCACCACCGTGGGGTTGGAGTCCTTCTGCGCGAGGATCTGCAGCGTGTAGCCCACGCCGCAGGAGAAAATACCCACGTACAGCAGCGGCAGGATGCAGCTCCAAATGGCGGCGAAGTCCACGTCCTCAAAGAGGAACATACACACGGCGGAGATGATGCCTGCAAACAGGAATTGCAGGCAGCTCAGCTTCACGCCATCACAATAGGCTGTAAAGTGGTCGATGACCAAAATATGTACCGCGAAGCACACCGCACACACCAAAATCAGCAGGTCGCCTGCCGCCAGGGAGAAATCCCCCTTGATGCACAGCAGATACAGCGCCACCACGCTGCACACCACCGCGATCCACACCGGCAGACTGACCTTACGCTTGAAAAACAGCCCGAACACCGGCACCAGCACCACATACAGCGCCGTGATGAACCCGGCCTTGCCCGCGTCCGTCCCGGCCACCAACCCTGCCTGCTGGAAGTTGGAGGCGATGGCCAGCGCCACGCCGCAGCACAGGCCGCCCAGCCAAAGCTGCTTGTTGGCCGCTTTTTTCTCCTCAGCGGTCAGCGCCGGCTTATTCTTCTTCGCCCTGTCACTGATGGCAATGACCACCAGCAGCGCCAGCACGGCGACAAAGTACCGCGTGGCGTTAAAGGCGAACGTGCCGATGCTGTCAGCGCACAGATCCTGCGCCACAAACGCCGTGCCCCAGATAAACGCGGCCAAAATAGGGAAGACCACCTGCCGCACCTGATTGTGTTTCATGTCCGTTGTTTCCTTTCTCTGTCGTCGTTTATTCACCCTGCACCGGCCCGGTGTGCCAGCGGAACTTCCGCTCCTCACCCCGTACCAGCCGCCGGATATTCTCCCGGTGACACCACACCACCAGCGCCGCGATGACCGTCGCCAGCGCCGTATACAGCGCGCTGTGCCCGCAGAAGAACCACGTGGCGATAGGCATACTCACCGCCGCGCTCACCGACCCCAGCGACACGTACTTTGTCGCCAGCCACAGCGCCGCGAACAGCCCCCAGGCGATGAGGGCCACCCGCCAGTCCAGCAGCCACACCAGCGTGCCGCCGGACAGAATGCCCTTGCCGCCCTTAAAGCCGAAGAACACCGGGAACATGTGTCCCAGCTCGCAGCCCAGTCCGCCGATGAGCACGCCCAGCGTCCAGTCGCCCAGCCCGTGCCGCAGCAGAAACCCGCCTAAAAGACAGGCTATGACCGTCTTGCCCATGTCAAACAATATCACGCCCAGCGCATATTTTGCCCCGTAGGTGCGGTAGAAATTGGTCAGTCCCGCGTTGCCGCTGCCGTGCTGCCGCACATCGTCCTTGATGACAAAATGGCTCACCATCACCGACCCGTTGAGACAGCCTAAAAAATACCCCAGCAGCACCGTGACGAGCACCATGCCCGCCGCCATCAGAAGGAAGCCGTCCTTCATCCGTCGTCCTCTCCCTTCTGCCGTATGGTGATCTGAATGGGCGTGCCCTCCAGCCCGAACACACTGCGGAGCTGGTTCTCCAGATACCGCTGATAGGAGAAGTGAAACAGCTTCTTGTCGTTGCAGAAGATGACGAAGTGGGGCGGCTTCACGCCTACCTGCGTCATGTAGTAGATCTTTAGCCGCCGGCCCTTGTCCGTGGGGGGCTGCACCCGTGTCTGCGCGTCGGCCAGCACGCTGTTCAGCATACCCGTAGTGATGCGTACCGCCGCCTGGTCATTTACGTAGTTGATCAGCTCAAACAGCCGGTTCACCCGCTGGCCCGTGGCGGCGGAGATGAACAGGATGGGCGCGTAGGGCATAAAGCTCAGGTCGCGGCGCACGTCCTCCCGCATCCGATCCATGGTCTTGCCGTCCTTCTCGATGAGATCCCACTTGTTCACCACGATGATGCTGGCCTTGCCCGCCTCGTGAGCCAGACCCGCCACCTTGGTGTCCTGCTCCGTCACGCCCTCCTGGGCGTCGATCATGATCAGGCACACGTCGCTGCGCTCAATGGCCATGGTGGCCCGCAGCACGCTGTATTTCTCAATGTTGTCGTCCACCTTGGACTTTTTCCGCATCCCGGCGGTGTCGATGAAGTTGTACTTGCCGTACTGGTTCTCGAAATAGCTGTCGATAGCGTCCCGTGTCGTGCCCGCCACGTTGCTGACGATGACGCGCTCCTCGCCGAGGATTTTGTTGGTCAGGCTGGACTTGCCCACGTTGGGCTTGCCGATAATGGCCACCTGTACCACGTCGTCCTCCACGTCCTGCCCATCGTCCGGCGGGAAATACTTCACGCACTCGTCCAGCAGGTCGCCTGTCCCGTGTCCGTGTACGGCGGACACCGCGATGGGGTCGCCCAGTCCCAGATTGTAGAACTCATAAAAATCCGGGTCGATCGCGCCCACGGAGTCCATCTTGTTCACCGCCAGCACGATGGGCTTGCGGCTGCGCTGCAGCATCCCCGCCACCTCCTGATCCGAGGCGGTCAGGCCGGTCTTGATGTCCGTCACGAAGATGATCACATCCGCGTTGTCGATGGCGATCTGCGCCTGCTCCCGCATGAACGCCAAGATCTGATTGTCGGTGTTGGGCTCGATGCCGCCGGTGTCCACCAGCCGGAACTTCCGCCCCACCCATTCGCTCTCGCCGTAAATGCGGTCGCGTGTCACGCCCGGCGTGTCCTCCACAATGGACAGCCGCCGCCCGATGAGCTTGTTGAACAGCATGGACTTGCCCACGTTGGGCCGTCCCACAATGGCGATCAAAGGTAGTGCCATAGCTTCATTCCTCCCTTTCCAGCATAGCGTCCAAAAGGTCGCCGCCGTCTATCCCCACGATCTGCACCGGGCAGCCCAGCTCTCCACTGAGCCGCTCCACGGTGTAGTCGTCCAAAAATACGTTCTCCCCGTGCCGCAGCATGTGCAGCGGTAGCAGCACCCGGCCCAGGTCCGGGACTTTTTGCAGCTGGGCCGACAGATCCTGTCCCGTCAGCAGCCCCGCCACGTCAATGGTGTGCCCGAAAAAGTCGTTCTCCACCGCAACGACCTGACCCCGCAGGGCAGGGAAGTACCCCTTGGCCTGCTCCAGCAGATACGTCATGAACGGCGCAGCCGCCGTCCCCGTGGCGATGGTAAAGGGCGACGGCGCTTCCGCGTGCTCCTCCAGGCGCATGGCGCTGAGAAAGTCCTGCTCCAGCGACCGCAGCATCCCCACGCCGTTCTCCAGCTGGCGGTAGCCCTCGTAGTAGTCCTCCCGGGGCAGCTCAATACCCGCCCGCAGAAACAGCTCGTCCGCGCAGAAGAACCGCCGCGTGCCGAACCGGCGCAGGTTCTCCTGCCCGAACTCCTCGGCGATGGCGATGATGTCCCGCGCCCCGTCCCGATCCACGGGCCGCAGCCTGGCCAGCCCCTTGCGGTACTTGGTGATGCCCACCGGCACGATGGAGCAGCTGGAAAACTCCCACTCCGTCAGATCCCGCAGCGTCCGCCGCAGCTGTTCGCCGTCGTTCCAGCCGGGGCACACCACGATCTGCCCGTTCATCACGATGCCCGCCTTGCAGAACTTCTGTATCAGCTCCAGCGACCGTTCTGCCTTCTTGTTGCCCAGCATGGTGCAGTGCAGCTTCGGGTCTGTTGCGTGTACGGACACGTTGATGGGGCTGATGTGCAGGTCGATGATCCGCTGCGCCTCCCGCTCCGTCAGGTTCGTCAGCGTGGTGTAGTTTCCCAGCAGGAAGCTCAGTCTTGCGTCGTCGTCCTTGAAGTACAGCGTGGGGCGCATCCCCGGCGGCATCTGATCCACGAAGCAGAAGATGCAGTGGTTGGAGCAGAACCGCATCTCATCCATCAGATACGTGTCGAAGTTCAGTCCCAGATCCTGCCCCTCCGCCTTGCGTATGGTCACGGCACGTATCTCACCCGCCGCTGTTTTCAATTCCACGTGGGACAGTGCGTCGTAGCCGTAAAACCGATAGTCCAGCACATCCACGATGGTGTGCCCGTTGATGGTCAGCAGCTGTTCGCCCACCTGTATCCCGGCCCGCTCTGCGGGGCTGTGCTGGTCAATGGCGGTGATGATGGTGCTCATACTCGCGTCCTCTTTCGTCCGGCGGCATACCGCCGCATAATAACATCTTATTATACCGTTTTTTCCCGTCCGGCGCAAGCATAATATAGTATACCCGCCCGGCGTTCCGTTGTAAAACGATGCCTTTCGATGTTTCTCATGACAAAAATTCATGGAGCGCGGAAAAAACAGGAGGGAAGCTCTCGGCTTCCCTCCTGCAAAGGCACAACAGAACTTACTTGTCCGCCGCCACAGACTTGACGACCTTGACCTCGCGGCCATTGTAACTGCCGCACTCCGGGCACATTCTGTGGGGGAGATGCAGCGCGCCGCACTTGGCGCACGCCACCAGCGTGGGAGCTGCCAGCTTCCATACGGAAGAACGTCTCTTATTGCGTCTTTGCTTGGATACTTTTCCCTTAGGGACTGCCATGTTGACACCTCCTTGGTCTTAACTGCCTGAGCAGCGATATAATACTTTACCGCTCGTCCTGCTGCAACAGCTGGGCCAGCTTGGCCAGCCTGGGGTCTACGGCCTTTTTGCACCGGCAGCTCTCCCGGTTCAGGTTCGCGCCGCACCCGGCACACAGCCCCTTGCAGTCCTCCGAGCAGAGGAATTTCGTGTCCATATCGAGGATGAAAGCGTCCCGCGCCAACTCCTCCAGATCCACCTCGTCGTCCTCCAGCACGATGATCTCGTCGCTGTCCTCCGATTGCCGCTCCTCCGCCAACACGCAGTCGTAGCAAACGGACTTCTCCGCGTCGTATTCCTCACCGCACCGATCGCAGACGCAGTGCATCGTGGTGGCCATCTGCATCCCGCAAAGCAGCATTCCCGCCTTATTCCGCAGCCGGCAGTCCACAACAACCGGGCGGGAAACGGGCTTCGAGCCGCCGAAATCCAGGTCGGAAAGGTCCATTTCGAACCGCACTTCCTCCTGTGCTTCAGGGGTATGCAGCAGCTTGTTCACGTTCAAACGCATAGTACACCTCGCAATGACACGAGTAGTATTATAGCCGACACCCCACCCCTTGTCAAACATTTTCTCATAAATATTTTGACTTTTTTGGAAAACACAGTAGAATAGATAGGAGAAATCGGAAAGGAGGGCGTTTTTCGTGCGCGAAATGACCATCGGGAAGAACGATGCCGGCCAGCGGCTGGACCGTTTCCTCTCCAAATCGCTGCCCCTGCTGCCCCCGGCCCTGGCGCAGAAATACATCCGCATCAAGCGCGTCAAGGTCAACGGAGGCCGCGCCCAGCGCGACCAGCGCCTGCGGGAGGGCGACACGCTGCAATTATACATCAACGACGAGTTCTTCGACAAGCCCTCCGAGGAGAATATGTTCCTCACCCTGTTCAAGCCCCGCCTGACCGTGGTCTACGAGGACGAGCACCTGCTCCTGGCGGACAAGCCCCAGGGCCTTGTGGTCCACGCCGACGAGACGGAGAAGGTCAACACCCTCATCAACCACATCCAGGCGTACCTCTACCAGAAGCGCGAGTGGAATCCCCGCTGGGAGAACGCCTTCACCCCGGCCCTGTGCAACCGCATCGACCGCAACACCGGCGGCATCGTCATCGCCGCCAAGGACGCGGAGACGCTGCGTATCCTCAACGAAAAGATCCGTGACCGTGAGCTGGACAAGCGCTACCTCTGCGTCACCGTGGGCCGCCCCAAGCAGCCGGAGGGCCGCGTGGAGTGCTTTTTGCTGAAGGACGAGCAGAAAAAGCAGGTGTCCGTGTACCACCGCCCCGTCCCCGGCGGCAAGACCGCCGTTACCGACTACCGGGTGCTGGACACCCGGGGCGAGCTGAGCCTCCTGGAGATCGGCCTGGAGACGGGCCGCACCCATCAGATACGCGCCACCATGGCCGACCTGGGCTGTCCCCTGCTGGGTGACGGCAAGTATGGCCGCGGCGATGTGAACCGCCGCTACGGCGAGACCCGCCAGGCGCTGTACGCCTACCAGCTCTACGGCATCGAGCCGGACGTCGTCACCACCGCCAAGGGGCTTGCCGGCGGTCTGCCGATCGGCGCGGCGCTGATCGGCGCGCGCGCAGAGCATGTGCTTTTGAGCGGGGATCACGGCTCGACGTTCGGCGGCAACCCGGTCTGCTGCGCCGGTGCGCTGGCCGTGC
>USNH01000045.1 GCA_900556015.1 uncultured Eubacteriales bacterium
TAACGACATTATTTCAGGCTGTCGAAAAAAGCCGGAGGCTTTTTCGACAGCCTGAAGCGGCAGGAGCGGCACACGTGCCGCTCCTGCCGCTTGTTATCTTTGAGTATCATTCACTGCCGTTTTCTGCGTATCCACAGCGCTATCAGCACCACCGGGAGCGCCGCCAGCACCCACCCGGTCGAACCGCGCTTTTCAGGCGTTCCGGGCGCTTCCTCCGCCTCCCATCCGGCGTAGAGCGTCATGTTGGCTGTCACGGTGTCCGCGTCAAAATCCCACGGCTGGGTCAGCGCCGGGTCTGTGTACCAGCCGGTCAGGCGATACCCCTCCCGCACCGGGTCGTCAGGGCGGGACAGGCGCTGTCCCCGCGTCACCGTCTGCGACGGCAGCGAACTGCCTCCGCCGCTCTCAAACGCCACACTGCACGTCTCGCTGACCACCACCGTCACATCGCAGGCCGCCGCGTCATACGCGCTTCGCCCGTCCTGCCGCGACACCAGGTAATTCCGATTGTGCAGCACGGACGCGCCGCTCTGCCCCACCACTTGAAACTGCACCACGGCCACGACGGTATTCGCCTGCCACGCCGCTCCGCCATTGAAGTCGGCGAAGGCTAAATAGCAGGCGCGGACGCCTTCGGCCTCCGCCGCGTCCGCTATCCGCACGCCTTCGGCGGTCAGGCTGCTCTCCGGCAGAAGCTGCAAAAACAGCGGGTCGTACACCACCTCGTCCTGCATGGCATACATGGTGTACGGATCATCGCTGTCCGTGCGCTCCAGCCGCAGCAGCAGGGCGATAACGTCTCCGGGCTGCGCCTGCACCTCCGTCTTGCCGTTGGCTGACAGCGAAAAGCGGAAGGACGGCATCTCCTCCGCCTGCGCTGCCGGTGTCAGCAGCAACAGCAGCGCCGCCAGCAGCAGCGCGGTCATCCACTTTTTACCGTGTCTGCCCTGAACCACAGGCGTACCTCCTCACAAAACCGTCTCGAACGTCTGCCGGGCGGCGGCGGCCAGGTGGGCGCAGTCCTCCGTGCCCATGGTCTCCCACGCAGAGTGCATGGCCAGCTGAGCCAGGCCGATGTCCACCGTGCTCACCGGCACCAGCGTGTTGGCGATGCTGCCCAGGGTAGAGCCGCCGGGCAGGTCGGAGCGGTTGGCCATGACCTGGGTGGGCACATCGGCGGCCTTGCAGATGCTGCGGAACAGGGCGCAGGAGCGGCCATCCGTGGCGTAGCGCTGGTTGGCGTTGAACTTGATGACCACGCCGCCGTTCATGCGGGGGCAGTTGTCGCCATCACTGTACTCCGGGTGGTTGGGATGGATGGCGTGGGCGTTGTCGGCGGAGAGCAGGAAGCTGCGGGCCAGCATGGTGCGGAACGTCTCCTCGTCATGGCCCAGGGCGAAGGTGATGCGGCGCAGCGTGTCCCGCAGGAAGGCGGAGGCCGCGCCCTGCTTCGTTTCAGAGCCTACCTCCTCGTTGTCGAAAATGCACAGCACGGGCAGCGCGCCGGTGTCGCGGGCGGCGAGGAAACCCTCCAGACAGCCCCAGGCGCAGGCCAGGTCGTCCAGCCGGGGGGAGAGGACATACTCGTTGTGCGCGCCCAAAGTGACGCCCTGACCGCGGCAGTAGAGGAACAGGTCGCTGCCCAGCACATCCTCGGGGCTGACCCCGGCGGCCTCCGCCGCCATGGGCAGGATAGCGGCGGCGGGATCATCGCTGCTGAACAGGGGGATGGTGTCCACGTTGGCCATGTATTTCATGCCGTCGTTGGCGTTTCGGTTCATGTGGATGGCCACGCTGGGGATCACCAGCAGGTTGCGGTCGATGTTCACCAGCTTCTCGTCCAGCCCGCCGTCTCGGCGGACGAACAGCCTGCCGGCCACGGAGAGAGGCCGGTCGAACCAGGTGGACATCAGCATCCCGCCGTACTTCTCGGTGTGCAGGCGGACGTAGCCGCTGCTCCGCAGCTCGGCGCGCTCCTTCAGCTTGAAAGTGGGGGAGTCGCTGTGAGCGGCGGCCATCATGAAGCCGCCCCGCAGCTCCTGCGGCACGCGGAAGGCGATGATGCTGGAGCCGCCGCGGATGACGAAGCGTCGGTCGCCGGGGTGCAGCGTCCAGCGTTCGCCCTCGGACAGCGGCGTGTACCCGGCGGCGGTGAGGCGGGCGGCAGTGTTGGCGATGGCGTGGAAACAGGTGGGGCTGGCGGAAATAAAATCCAGCATGGGCAGGGCAGAAGCCGGTGTTGTCGTCATAGTGAATAACCTCCTCGTCCTTGAGCAGTGGACAACTTGAATTGTGAGTATTGTACCATAAAGTAAAGTGAAGAGATGTGATATGCTGTTTTCTTCGGCGAAATGGTTTCACGAAACGAGAATACGGTACTTTTTCGATGCCTGATTTTGCCTCATTATACCATGAAAGAGCGTGGCTGGCAAGCGCCTGCGGATGGTCAAAACGGCGGTAATTTGGCAAAAGTACTAAAAGTGGTGAAAAGTATGCAGGATGTTCTTGCTTATTCATAAGAAATCAGGTATAATAGGCCGTAAAAATACTCTGCTCCGGCAGACGAGGAGGGACGGGCGGCATTAGCCCGTTGCGGCTATGAGCGAACGCTACGAAAACGAAAGAACGGAATTGGACGTTGTCTCCCCTCTGTGGACACGTGACTTCACGATCATCACGCTGGGCAGCGTGGTGTCCATGCTGGGAAACAGTATGTCCGGCTTTGCGCTGAGTCTGCTGGTGCTGGACTACACACAGTCCGGGATGCTGTACGCCATCTACATCGCCGCCTTCACCGTGCCGCAGATCGTGATGCCCATTTTCTCCGGCGCGATATTGGACCGCTTCTCCCGCAAGAGGATGATCTACACCCTGGACTTTATCTCGTCGGGGGTATTCCTGACGGCGGCGCTGATCCTCAGCCGGGGCTGGTTCAGCTTCTCGGTGCTGGTGGTGGGCTGCCTGATCATCGGCTCTATCAACAGCATCTACATGGTGGCCTATCAGAGCTTCTACCCCATGCTCATCACGCCGGGGAACTATTCCAAGGCGTATTCCATCGCCAGCGTGCTGGAAACGCTGTCGGCGGTGATGATCCCCGTGGCCACCTTTGCCTACAACAAGGTCGGCATCACGCCGTTGCTGGCGGCCAACGCCGTGTGCTTCCTTGTCGCCGCCATCGCCGAAACGCAGATCAAGGCGGAGGAGAGCTACATCCAGCAGCGGAAGCAGGCTATGGCGGAGCGGCAGAGCTCCGGGCGTCAGCTGCTGCTGGACATCAGAGAGGGCTTCCAGTACCTGCTGGGCGAGAAGGGTCTGCTGGCGGTGGCGGTGTATTTCACCTTCAGCGCACTGGCCAGCGGCGCGTCCCAGGTCATCACGCTGCCCTATTTCAAGGGCGCATTTGAAAACGGCGAGTACATATATTCTATGGTGTGGGGGACGCTGCTGGTGGGCCGTGCGCTGGGCGGACTGTTCCACTACAAGATGCAGATACCCAGGAAATACAAATACACCATCGCCCTCACCGTATACATCACCATCTCCGTGCTGGAGGGCACTTACCTCTACACGCCTGTGCCGGTGATGATGCTGATGCTCTTTTTCGTCGGCGTGCTGGGCGTGACCAGCTATACCATCCGCATTTCCGCCACCCAGAGCTACGTCCCCCACGAGAAAAAGGGCCGGTTCAACGGCGCGTTCAATATGCTCAACACCGTGGGAAGCCTGACGGGCCAGCTGACGGCGGGCGCACTGACCGCGGTGCTCATGCCCCGGACGGTGTTGCTGGGCTTCATGCTGCTGACGGCTGTGGCGGCGGTCATATTCATCGGCGGCAATCGCACGGCGGTCAGCGCCATCTACAACCGGCAGCAGTAGGAAAAGCGGCATCCGCCGCGTGACACAAGGAGGAACTTATCATGAAATTCTCGGAGATGCCCTACAAGCGCCCCGACACGGAGGCTCTCAAGCAGCAGTGGACGGCGCTGACGCAGCGCCTGGAGCACGCCGCCACCTACGAGGAGGCTCGTGCGGCCTTTTTGGAGCAGCAGGCCCTGTCCCGCTCCGCGGAGACCCAGGCCACGCTGGCCTCCGTCCGCCACTCCATCGACACCCGCGATGCCTTCTATGACGGCGAGGAGAAGTTCTGGAACGTCTTTGCGCCGGAGCTGGAGGAGTACGAGCAGGCGTGGAAGGCGGCCATGCTGGCCTCCTCGTTCCGCAAGGATTTCGCCGCAGAATACGGCGAGCTGATGTTCCTCAACGCGGAGATCGACCGCAAGAGCTTTGCACCGGAGATCATCCCGGAAATGCAGCAGGAGAACGATTTGGTCCAGGCGTATGAGAAGCTCATCGCCTCGGCACAGATCCCCTTCGAGGGGAAGACCTACACCCTGTCCCAGCTGCAGCCTATGAAGACCGACCCGGATGACGACCGCCGCTTGGCGGCGTGGAAGGCGGACTCCCGGTGGTCCATGGAGCACGCGGAGGAGCTGGACACCCTGTACGACAAGCTGGTGCATCTGCGCGATGCCATGGGCAGAAAGCTGGGCTACGATGGCTACACCACCCTGGGCTACTACCGCATGAAGCGCAACTGCTACACCAAGGACGACGTGGAGAAGTTCCGCGCCGCCGTGCGGAAGTACCTCGTGCCGGTGGCGGAGAAGATATACCGCAAGCAGGCGGAGCGGTTGGGCAAGAGCTATCCCCTGAGCTTCGCGGACGCGGCGCTGGAGTTCCGCTCCGGCAACCCCCGGCCCGTGGGCACGCCGGACGACATTCTGGCCCAGGGCATGAAGTTCTACGGCGAGCTGTCGCCGGAGACGAAGGAGTTCTTCCGCACCATGCTGGACGACGAGCTGCTGGACGTGCTGAGCACCGAGGGCAAGCGGGCCGGCGGCTACTGCACCGGCCTGGGCGACTATGAAGTGCCCTTCATCTTCGCCAACTTCAACGGCACGCAGCACGATGTGGAGGTGGTCACCCACGAGGCCGGCCACGCCTTCGCCTGCTGGATGAACCGCAAGCGCGTGCCCGACAGCTATATCTGGCCCAGCCTGGAGGCCTGCGAGGTACACTCCATGAGCATGGAGTTCTTCGCCTGGCCGTGGGCCGAGGGCTTCTTCGGCCCGGATACCCGCAAGTTCCTGTATAGCCACCTGGCCGGTGCGCTGACGTTTATCCCCTACGGCACGATGGTGGACCACTTCCAGCACATCGTGTACGAAAAGCCGGACATGACCCCGGCGGAGCGCAACGCCGCCTGGAAGGAGCTGACCGCCGTCTACACGCCCTGGCTGAAGATGGACGACAGCGACCTGCCCTTCTACACCGAGGGCCGCCGCTGGCAGCGGCAGAGCCATATCTACGTCAACCCGTTCTACTACATCGACTACTGCCTGGCGCAGACCGTGTCGCTGGAGTTTTGGGCCATGATCCAAAAGGACAAGGACGATGCCTGGCAGCACTATATGGCCTACACCCGGCAGGGCGGCAGCCGCACGTTCACCGAGCTGCTGCAAAACGCCGGGCTGGAGAGCCCCTTCGACGAGAGCTGCCTGCGGGGCGTATGCGCCGCGGCGGAGCAGTGGCTGGACAGCTTTGACATGACCGGCATCCTGTAATGGCGGAGGAGAAGAAGCGGCGGGGACGCCGCGACCACCTGAACGATTTCTACCGCGATGTATCCGGCAACTACGTCTATACCGGCGTGTGCTACGAGCACACCGGCGGCGTTCGCGCCAACACCGCGCTGCTGCGGCGCTTGCGGCTGATGGCGGCGGTGATGGCGGCGGCGGTGGTGGCCGGCGGCTGTATCTCCGCGCCGGGCGTGGGGCGGTGCTTCTACGTGCTGCTGCCCTACGCGGCGCAGATCGGCGTCACCGGCAGCATCGTGTGGGCCGTGGCCCGCTGGCAGGTGCGGGAATACCCCCTGCGGGAATACATATACCGCGCCACGGTACAGGCTCTGCCGGGACGCTGCCTGGCGCAGGCCGTTTTGGCCGGTGTGGGACTGGCGGCGGAGACGCTGTACCTGCTGCTGTCCGGCAGCGATGGCCGCGGCGCGGCGGCGGCCATATACCTGCTGCTGCAAGCCTGCGTCCTCGTGCTGGCGCTGTTGACCCGGCGCGCTGTGCTGGCCAGCGACTGGCAGATGGAGAAGCACGGCGGCCTGACAACAGAATAAGACCACGTCAGCCGCGCTGAAAGCGGCTGACCCAAAAGGGAATATTCCCTTTTTTCTGCACGATTTACGTGCAGATGTACCCTATGTGTGCGCCGCGGGCAGTCTGCCCGTTGATGCAAATATATAAAAGGAGTATGATTATGAAAAAAGCAATCGCACTGATCCTCTCTCTGGTCATGTGTGTCAGCCTGTTCACCGCTTGCGGCAAGCAGGGCAGCACCGATGATCAGGGGACAGGTACGACCGCTAAGACACTTGTGGTCGGCACACAGAACTTCGACGGCAAGTTCTCCCCCTTCTTCTACACCAACAGCTACGAAAATGATGTGATGAACATGGTTTTCGACGGTCTGCTGCTCACCGGCGGCTGCGCCGACCCCTACGGCTGGAAGGCGGTGCGCTCGTCCATGGGGGCCGTGTTCCGCCGCCCCATCTATTCCGGCACACCGGAGGAACTGGCGGCCCTGATCGAAGCGTCCAAAAACGGCCAGATGGCCCCTGCCATGACGGAGAAGGAGGAAACCGGCGATGAAGAAAACTAAATCTCGTATTATTGCCAGCTTTGTGGCCGTGATGCTCTGCTTCACGGCTTTTTCTACGGTGGCTTTTGCCAACGGGAACGACCCGGAGGCAAAGCCGGAAACCACGGCCAGCACCGAACAGGCC
>USNH01000046.1 GCA_900556015.1 uncultured Eubacteriales bacterium
CCGGCCAGTGCGAGATGAGCGCCGTGCTGGGACAGCGCAGCGGCAACCGGGGCGCGTGCGCCCAGCCCTGCCGGCTGCCCTACGGCGTGAACGCGCCCTGCGGCGGGGACTATCCCCTGAGTCTGAAGGACGCCAACCTGTCCGCCTATTTGCAGGACATGGAGCGCATGGGCGTAGCGTGCCTGAAGATCGAGGGCCGGATGAAGCGGCCCGAATACGTGGCGGTGGTGACGGGCATCTACCGCCGGCTGCTGGACGAGAAGCGCCGCCCCACGGCGGCGGAGAGCGCCGCGCTGGAGCAGGCATTCTCCCGCAGCGGCTTTACCGACGGCTACTGGCTGGGCCGCAAGGGGCGGGCCATGTTCGGCACGAGGCCGGAGAACGCCCCTGAGCCGAAGGAGCTGTTTGCCCAGGCCCGGGCGGTATACGAAAACGGAAAAGAGAACCGAAAGATCCCGGTGAACCTCCGTATGACGGTGCGCCGGGGCGAGCCGGTGCGTCTGAGCGGCGCCTGCGCCATCCCGGGCGGCGTCACCATAGGCATGGCCACGGGCGATATGCCGGAGGAAGCGCGAAACCGCGCCGTGACGGAGGAGGAGCTGCGGCAGCGGCTGGCCAAGACCGGCGGCACGGTGTTCGCGGCGGAGAGCATTGAAATAGAGCTGGACGAGGGGCTGATGGTGTCCGCCAGCGCGGTGAACGGCCTGCGGCGGGAGCTGCTGGACGAGCTGGCAGCGCGGCGGACGGACAAGCCGGAGCGCCGGGTGTGCGCGCCCTCCCCTCTGCCGGACGCGCCGGCGGGCGCGGCGGAGCTGCAATTCACCTGCTCCATCGCACGGGCCGACCAGCTGACAGCGGAATTACTGGCGGAAAAACCGGCCATCGTGTATATTCCGGCGGAGCTGCTGGATACCATGGAGCTGTCCTCCTACGCGGGACAGACGGAGCTTTGCGCCGTGCTGCCCCGTGTGTTCCGCACGGCGGACGAGGCCGTGCTCCGGGATATTCTCGCCCGGCACGGCGAGGTGTCCTCCGTGGCCATCGGCAACCTGGGCCATCTGTCCATCGTCCGGGGGCTGGGCAAAACGCTGCGGGGCGACTACGGGCTGAATATCTACAACAGCCGGGCGCTGCGCTTCTGGCAGGAGCAGGGGCTGACCTCTGCGGCGGTGAGCTTTGAGCTGCGGTGGCAGCAGGTGCGGGATTTGGCGAAGTACGTCCCCTGCGAGGCCGTTATCTACGGGCGGCTGCCGCTGATGGTGACGGAGAACTGCATGACGAAGAACGCAGTGGGCTGCGTCCACGGCGGCGGCAGCGTGCTGACAGACCGCACGGGGGCGCAGTTCCCGGTGCTGTGCGGCTACGGCTGCCGGTGCGAGATCGAAAACGGCAAGACGCTGGTGCTGGCGGATAAGCCGGAGGTGTTCCGCTGCGGGCTGGCCTACGGGCGGCTGCGGTTCACCACGGAGTCGCCGGAGGAGTGCGCCGCCGTGCTGCGGGCCCACCGCACCGGCACGGTGACGGCAAGCGCGGATGTGACGCGAGGGCTGTTCTACCGGGGCGTGGAGTGAAAACCGGCCTGCTGCTCTCTGCCATTCCGGGCTAGTGACCGATGTCACCGGCGCGGGAATCCGCCTCCCCGAAAAAAGAGAACGGATCGCCGCGTCGGGCTTTGCCCTCCTCGCAATGACAGGGATAGCGGTGCTTTTGCGCGCACGAGGGCAACTTCCGAAAACAAATGGTATAACGATTGCAATAATTTACAATTAGTATTCAATTTTGAGAGAAAAAGGTGTTACTATGGAGCTGAAGATCAAGGCCCTGTCCCCCAAGATAGGGACGGAGATACCCCTGCCGAAATTCGCCACCGCCGGGGCGGCGTGCATGGATCTGTGCGCCTGTCTGGACGAGGCGGTGACGCTGCAAGTCGGAGAGCGGCGGCTGATCCCCACGGGCATCGCTATCGCGCTGCCGTCGGCGGACTATGTGGCGCTGGTGTTCGCCCGCAGCGGGTTGGGCATCAAGCAGGGCGTGTGCCTGAGCAACGGCGTGGGCGTTATCGACAGCGACTACCGGGGCGAGATCGGCGTGGGGCTGGTGAACCTGGGGCAAAGCGAATACACCGTGCGGCCCGGCGACCGCATCGCTCAGCTGATGGTCACGCCGGTGGTGCAGCCCACGGTGGTGCAGGTGTCGGAGCTGGATGACACCGACCGGGGCGCAGGCGGCTTCGGCTCGACAGGGCGGTGACGGGCATGGCGAAGATCGTGTTGGCCTCCGGGTCGCCCCGGCGGCAGGAGCTGCTGCGCCGCATCGGCGTGGCGGAGTTTGACGTCCGCGTGCCGGAGGTGGAGGAGTACTTCCCCGCCGGGCTTACGCCGGAGGAGACGGTGTGCTACATCTCCCGGGAGAAATCCCAGGCAGTGGAGGCGGCGGAGGACGAGATCGTCATCACCGCCGACACCATGGTGTTTCTGGACGATAAAAAGCTGGGCAAGCCCGCCGACGAGGCGGAGGCGCTGGCCATGCTGACGGCCCTGCAGGGCCACCATCACGCGGTGTGTACCGGCGTGACGGTACGGCAGGGCAGCAGGATGCTGACCCGTGCCCAACGGACAGAGGTGTATTTCCGCCCTGCCTCGGAATCAGAGCTGCGGGCGTATATCGCCGGGGGCGAGCCCATGGACAAGGCCGGAGCTTACGGCGTGCAGGGCCAGGGGGCGCTGCTGGTGGAGCGCATCGACGGGGATTTCTTCAACGTGATGGGCCTGCCGGTGCTGCTGCTGAGTCGGATGCTGGCGGAGTTCGGCGTAAAGCTGTTGGGATGATTTGAGGGCACTATGAAGCGATTTTTTACGAAAACGGGAATATGGCTGCTGGCGGCGGCGGCCACCATCGCGGTGGCGCTGTGCGTGGTGTCGGCGCTGGGCTCGGGGACGGGGTTTCTGCACAACGCCCTGGGCGTGGTGGCGTCGCCGTTCCGTGCGGCGGGCGCGGCGGTGGCCGGGTGGTTCACCGACCTGGGCGACCACTTTGAAAGCGTGGAGCAGCTCCAGGAGAAGAACGCGGAACTGAACCGCCGGGTGGCGGAGCTGGAGGACGAGCTGCGGAAGGCCCAGAACGCCGCCGACGAGAATAAGGAGCTGCGCCGGCTGCTGGGTCTGCGCCAGCAGCGCACCGACCTGCAATTCGAGGCCGCCCGCGTGACCCAGCG
This sequence comes from uncultured Eubacteriales bacterium, assembly GCA_900556015.1. The sequence continues at coordinate 3,215 of USNH01000046.1, forward strand.
TGACGTGTCCAACTGGGCCAGCACGGTGGTGCTGAACCGGGGTAGTCAGCACGGCGTGGCCGTGGGCGACTGCGCCGTGGACAGCACCGGCAACCTGGCCGGAGTGGTGACGGACGTGGGCCTGAACTGGTGCTGCATGGCCACCCTGGCGGACACGGAGGCCCAGTTCGGCGCGATGGTGTTCCGCACGGAGGAGACGGCGGTGGCCGGCGGCGACCTGGCACTGATGAGCGAGGGGAAGCTGAAGCTGCAATACCTATCCGATTCCGCCAACCTCATCAAGGGCGACCTGGTGGTCACGTCCGGCCTGGGCGGCTATTACCCCGCCGGGCTGGTCATCGGCACGGTGGACGAGGTACGCACCGACGACGGCGGCCTGGCCCGCTACGCGGTGCTCACGCCGCGCTGCGACCTGAGTGACCTGCGCGACCTGTATATCATCACGGACTTTGATGTCATCGAATAACGAAGGAGCTTGCCTATGACCCGCCGCGCTGTGGTGCAGAAGTGGATATTGTATAGCCTGTGCGCCCTGGCGCTGGTGCTGGTGCAGAGCCTGCTTTTGGTACGGGTACAGGTATGGGGCGTACACCCCTTTCTGCTGCCGGCTATCGCCGTCATCCCGGTGACGCTGGAGCGGGACGAGGGGGCGCTGCTGTTCTCCGTGTTCTTCGGGCTGGCGTGCGACCTGCTGACGCCGGTGGCGGGGCTGCCCTGCTTTTACGCGCTGGCGTTCCTCGTCAGCGGCGGACTGGCCTGGCTTCTGTCGGGCCGGGTGGTGGCGGCAGGACTGGTGTGCTCCCTGGCTGCCGCCGCGTCGGCGCTGGTGGTGTGCGGCGTGCTGCACCTGGCGGTGCTGGCGGGCAGTCAGTCCGTGGACGTAACGGCGGCGGCGGTGCTGGCGGGCAAGGAGGCCGCGCTGTCCCTGCCCCTGACGGTGCTGGTCCACTATCCGTTCCGCAGAATATGTCTGCTGACCCAGCGGGATTGACCCACAGCGAGAGGAGACCCCTATGATACAGAACCCCCATCCCACAAAACGGCGCGTCCAGCTGCTGCTGGGCTTTTTCGCCGCGTTTCTGCTGCTGTTCGCCGCCGTGCTGTATGACGCGCAGGTGGCGCATGGCAGCGAGAACCGGGCCAAGTCCATCGCCAGCAACGCCTCCAGCGAGACGGTGACGGCCTCCCGCGGCATCGTCACCGACCGCAACGGCAAGGTGCTGGTGTCCAACCGGCTGGCCTATACGCTGGTGTTCGACCGCAGCGGCTTCAAAAAGGACGAGGATGCGCTGAACGCGGCCATTCTCCGGCTTATCGACCTGTGCCGGGAGACGGACACCGCGTGGAGCGACTCCCTGCCCATGACCGCCGGGTCTGCGCCCCAGCTGACCACCGCCGCCCGCTCCAGGAGCTTCAAATCCTACCTGGAAAAGCGGAAGCTGCCGGAGAATGCCAACGCCGCAGAGCTGCTGGAGGCCCTGCGTGAGCTGTACCACATCGACAGCGGCTGCACCGTGGCCCAGGCCCGCGACATCGCCGGCGTGCGCTATGAGCTGGACAGCCGCAGCAGCTACACCTTCGCCGAGGACGTGTCGGCGGAGATCATCAGTCAGATCACCGACGGGCATTTCGACGGCGTGACCATCAAGACCGCCTCCGCCCGCGTATATAACACCAAGCTGGCCAGCCATATTCTGGGCACTATCGGCCCGATATGGCAGGAGGAATGGAGCAGCGACGAGAGCACCGGCTACGTGGGCTATGCCGACAAGGGCTACGCCATGAACGACCTGGTGGGCAAGGACGGCGTGGAGAAAGCGTTTGAGGAGTACCTCCACGGCGAGGACGGCAGGCGGCTGGTGACCACCGACGAAAACGGCAAGCTCACCGGCGAGCTGTATACCCGCGAGCCCCAGCCCGGCGGCACGGTGGCCCTGACGCTGGACATTGATCTACAGGCCGTGGCGGAGCAGACGCTGGCCAGCACCATCCAGGGCATGATGGACAAGGACAGCTACCAGCGCGGCGGCGCGGCGGTAGTGATGGGCGTGGGCAACGGCGAGGTGCTGGCCATGGCCAGCTACCCCACCTATGACCTGGAGACGTTCAACCGGGACTATGAGACGCTGGCGGAGGACGACCGGCTGCCCATGTTCAACCGGGCCACCCAGGGCATCTACGCCCCCGGCTCTACCTTCAAGCTGTGTACCTCCGTAGCGGCGCTGGAGAGCGGCGTCATCACCCCTACCACCATCATCGAGGATCGGGGCGTGTATACCTATTACAAAGATCCCCAGCCCGCGTGCTGGATCTGGCGGCAGGCCCGCATGACCCACGGGCGCATCAACGTCAGCCAGGCCATCGTGGACTCCTGCAACTACTTCTATTACGAGGTGGGCCGCCTTACCGGCATCGCCCGGCTGGACGACTACGCCACCCAGTTCGGCCTGGGTCAGTCCACCGGCATCGAGATCGGCGATGTCAGCGGCGTGCTGGCCTCCCCGGAGTGGGCGGAGGCCCACGACCGGGAGTGGACGGACGGTCAGACCATCACCGCCGCCATCGGCCAGTCCTACAACGCCTTTACCCCCCTTCAGCTGGCCAACTACGTGGCCACGCTGGTGTCCGGCGGTGAGCACTACGCCGCCCACCTGCTGAAAACCGTGAAATCATACGACAATTCGCGTTTAATTTACGCTTATGACGAAGAACCGCTAAACGACATGAACATCTCCGACAGCACCATGGCAGCGGTGACGAAGGGTATGCACGACCTGACCCACGACTCTCTGACCTCCGCCTTCTCCCGCTGCGTGGTGGAGGCCGGCGCAAAGACCGGCTCGGCTCAGGTGGGCACGGACATCGCCAACGGCGTGTTCGTGGCCTACGCCCCCTATGACGACCCGGAGATCGCCGTGGCCATCGTGGTGGAGAAGGGCGGCAGCGGCAGTCTGCTGGCCAACGCCGCCGTGGACATCATCAACGCCTGGTTCTCCCGGGGCAGCAACAGCAGCACCGCGGGAGAAAACACCCTGCTGCAATAACGAGGTACGCTATGGAAACCTATTTCGATCCCCGCGATACACGCTGCAAAACGCCCTTTGGTGCTGCCAAATGCGGCACTGAGGTGCGTTTCGCGCTTTCTGACGATGCGTTCTGCGGCTGTGAGCTGCTGGTATACCGGGAGTTCGCCGCCGCGGAGGACGTGTGCCCCCTGCCACCGGCGGAGGGCGGCTTCGCCGGCACGTACACCGTCCCCGGCGAGGGCGAGCTGTGCTGGTACGTGTTCCGGCTGACCCGCTGGGACGGCACGGTGTCCTACATGGGCAAGAACGGCCTGCGGCCCGACAGGGACGGCGCGGCGCGCTGGCAGCTGACGGTGTACGAGGACACCGCCACGCCGGACTGGTTCGGACGGGGCGTGACGTATCAGATCTTCCCCGACCGCTTCCACCGCACCGGCCTGCCGGACGTGTCCGGCATGGTGGGCCATCGCTGGCTGCACGAAAGCTGGGACGACCAGCCGGTGTTCCGCCCCGACGAGAACGGGCAGATCACCAACCGCGACTTTTTTGGCGGCTCGCTGGCGGGCATCACGGC
>USNH01000047.1 GCA_900556015.1 uncultured Eubacteriales bacterium
CTTTTGGTCACTTTTGGGGCTGTGGCCAAAAGTGACCCGCGCCGGGGCGCGGAACGCCCCTGTGTTCTTTCATCGGCGCGGACGACCCTGTCCGCCCACTCCAAAATCAACATATGAGGAGGACTTTCACATGGCACATTCCGTTTTACTCACCGGCGGCGCGGGCTTCATCGGCTCGCACACGGCGGTGGAGCTGCTCCAGGCGGGGTATGACGTGGTCATCGCCGACGATCTGAGCAACTGCACCGAAGACGTGGTAACGCGCATCGGACGCATCACAGGCCGCGCCCCGGCCTTCCACCAGGTTGACGTGGCCGACCGGGCCGCCCTGGAGGAGGTGTTCGAGCAGTACGATTTTGAGGCCGTCATCCACTTCGCTGGCTTCAAGGCCGTGGGCGAGTCGGTGAAAGAGCCGCTGAAATACTACCGCAACAACCTGGACACCACGCTGACGCTGCTGGAGACCATGGCCTATCACCATGTGAACACCATCGTGTTCAGCTCCTCCGCCACGGTCTACGGCGTGCCGGAGACCGTCCCCCTCACCGAGGATATGCCCACCGGCTGCACCAACCCCTACGGCTGGACGAAATACATGATCGAGCAGATCCTCCGGGATCAGGCCGCCGCCCACCCGGAGCTGTCGGTGGTGCTGCTGCGCTACTTCAACCCCATCGGCGCCCACCCCTCCGGCCTCATCGGCGAGCTGCCCCAGGGCATTCCCAACAACCTGCTGCCCTACGTGTCCGGCGTGGCCTCCGGACGGCTGGAGAAGCTCCATGTTTTCGGCAATGACTATCCCACCCCCGACGGCACCGGCGTCCGGGATTACATCCACGTGGTGGACCTGGCCCGCGGCCACCTGGCCGCCCTGCGCTACGCCGCCGCCCACTCCGGCGCGGAGGTGTTCAACCTTGGCACGGGCCACGGATACAGCGTGCTGGACATCGTCCACGCCTTCGAGGCCGCCAACGGTGTCTCCGTCCCCTACGTCATCGACCCCCGCCGCCCCGGCGACATCGCCGAGTGCTACGCCGCCACCGAAAAGGCGGAGAAGCTGCTGGGCTGGCGCGCCGAAAAGGAGCTGGAGGAGATGTGCCGCGATGCGTGGCGCTGGGAGACGTCCCTTCGTTAAAACTTTTCCACGCTCCTCCGCATTTTTCCATGTTCTTATACGAAAAATGCAAGCTGTTTTTGCTCTTTTCCCGGAGAAATTACCAGTTTTCTTCCCGTATAATGCGGCTTTCACGGGTCATGCTACGATTGCGATACCCAAACACGGGCACTCGCCCGAACCGTATGAAAGGAGCAAAAAACTATGTCTACCAAGAACACTAACAAGCTGAACGTCCCCGAGGCCAAGGCCGCTATGAACAAGTTCAAGATGGAGGCCGCCTCTGAGGTCGGCGTGAACCTGAAGGACGGCTACAACGGCCACCTGACCAGCCGCGAGGCCGGTTCTGTGGGCGGCCAGATGGTCAAGAAGATGATCGAGTCCTACGAGAAGAACCTGTAACCGGGCGCTTTTCAGACAACAAGCAGGGCCTGCGGCGTGCCGCAGGCCCTGCTTTATACTTCACACGATTTTACTTTCCACACAATTCTATTCCGGGATGGTCGGCACGGCTTCCGCCGGAATGGGGCAGCTGTACCCGGCGGCGGTGCTTTCGGCGAACTCCGCCCAGGCGGCGGCGCTGTCAACGTTCCGCCGCGTAGCTCTTGTTGATGGTGCATACTTTACCACCGTCCGCCCGTATAGTCAAGGGTTTTGTGAATATTTATCCGTAAATTTGCATATTTAGCGAATATTCATACGCGGCCCGTCCCTAGAGTACATTTCCTGTGCAATTCGACAACAGGGTGTTTCCGGGCATGAAAAAACCGCCTATCAGGCGGTTTTTCATGCCCGTCCGCGGCACGCCGCGGACGTTGGTTTATGCAGTTTTCAGGAAAGAATATTCCCCGCCGCGTCCACCAGCAGCTCCTCCGGCCCGTCGTGGCTGGAGAACAGCAGCGGCGACAGCGTGCGGGCATACGCCCCGGTGTTGCCCACCGCCACCAGGTCGCCCACCTCCAGTGCCGGGCCGGTGAAGCCGTGGCAAAGCACGTCCGTGCCGCAGCACAGGTTGCCCACCAGCTCCACCGTCTCCGTCCGCGCCGGGTCGCCCAGCGCGGTGATGGGGAAGGCGTTCTCGCCGGTGAACAGCGGCTCTTGGGGCGTCAGCGGGCCGTCGCCCGCCGTCTGCCGCAGCATGGCCTCCAGCGCCGGCTTTTGGAAGCCGTTCAGGCAGTTCTCCAGCACCACATAGGTCGTGCCCCGGGAGATCTTCTTATCCACCACCGGCAGGAAGTACGTCCCGGCCTGGGCCGTCAGGAAGCGCCCGGATTCCACCAGCAGCCGGGCGTTGAGGGTGCGGCGGTTTTCCGCGGCAACCCGCTCCGCCGCCTGGCGCAGCGCGGCCATGTTCAGCGGCTGCTGGCCGCCGTGGTAGGCGATACCCACGCCGCCGCCGAAGTTGATGTACTCCAGCCGGCAGTCCAGCGTGTCCCGCACCCGCAGGGCCAGGGCGAAGCAGCTTTCGTAGTACCGGGCCAGCACGCCGTTGTCCAGATTTTGGGAGCGCAGGTGGACGTGAAGACCGCAGACGGTGACGGGCAGCGAGGCGATGGCCTGCCGCAGCGCGGGCAGATCCTCCTCGCAGATGCCGAACTTGGACGGCCCGCCTGCGCCGCCGTCCATGTCGAAGGCCGGATGCACGCGGATGCCCACGGCGCAGGGCCGGTTCTTTTCCGCCGCCAGCTGCCCGATGCGTACCACCTCGCCGATGGAGTCGGCGATGATGTGGCAGCGATCCCAGGCGGTCTCCAGCGCCTTCCGGGATTTCCCGGCGGCGGAGAAGTAGATGTCCTCCGGCTTCATGCCGCAGCTGGAGGCCAGCAGTACCTCGTTGGGCGACGCGGCGTCCGCGCCGATGCCCAGCGATGCCAGCGCCCGCACCACCGGCGGGAACGGGTTGGCCTTCACGGAGAACAGCACGCCGAAGCCGGGAAAGGCATCGTGCAGCGCTGTTGCCTGGGCGGCCAGCGCTTCGTAGAAATAGAGGTAGCAGGGCGCGTGTTCCCGCGCCAAACGGAGAATGTGTTCGTTCATGAGGGACGCTCCTTTCTCGTAGTCAATTTGATCGTACCATATTCCGGGGCGGAACGCAAAACATTCCTTGCGCCGGGCATAAAAATGTGGTAAGATACCACTCGTATACGCGGGCATGATGGAATTGGTAGACATGCGAGATTTAGGTTCTCGTGCTTTACGGCGTTGGGGTTCGAGTCCCCATGCCCGCACCAAACCACCGGGGCGGCCTTGGCCGCTCCGTGATCTTGCAGGGCGGAAACGCGATTTTGTTTGATAGGAGGTGCTGCCATGAAGCGTATCGTGTCCATTCAGGACATATCCTGCCTGGGGCGCTGCTCGCTGACGGTGGCGCTGCCGGTGGTGTCCGCCATGGGCGTGGAGTGCGCCATTGTGCCCACCGCCGTGCTCAGCACCCACACCGCGTTCCCCGGCTTCACCTGCAAGGATCTGACGGATCAGCTGCCCCCTATCGCCCGGCACTGGCGCAGCCAAAACGTGGCCTTTGATGCCATCTCCACCGGCTACATCGCCTCCGCGCCTCAGACGCGGCAGGTGCTGGACTTCGTGGCCGCCATCCGCCGCCCCGGCACGCTGCTGGTGGTCGATCCGGCCATGGCAGATCACGGCAAGCTATACGCCGGGTTTGACGATGACTTTCCCCAGGCCATGGCCCAGGTGGTGGCCCAGGCGGACGTGGCCCTGCCCAACCTGACGGAGGCCTGTCTGCTCACCGGCACGCCCTACCGGGAGGAGATGGACGAGCCCTTTGCCCGGGAGCTGCTGCGAAGGGTCGCATCGCTGGGTGCGAAAAAGGTGGTACTCACCGGCGCGTCCTTCTCGCCGGACAAGCTGGGCGCGATGGGCTACGACAGCGACACCGGCGCATACTTCACCTGTCTCGGCCCGCGGCATCCCGCATCGTTCCACGGCACGGGGGACATCTTCGCCGCCGTTGTCACCGGCGGGCTGGTGCGGGGCATGACGCTGAAGCAAACCGCGCAGCTGGCGGTGGACTTCACGCTGGACTGCATCCGCGCCACGGAGCGCGACCCCGCCGCCGGGTGGTACGGCGTGGAGTTCGAGAAGGCGCTCCCCGCCCTCATCCGGCGGATGGATGATTGGAAAGCGGAATAACGACATACAAAAGCGCTGCGGCATCGCCGCAGCGCTTTTGTATGTCATTATTCCTTGTGCTCGTCCGTGTCCTCGGTGGGCGGCTCATTTTCGGACGGCTTCTCGTCTGCGGGCTGCTCCGCCGGCTTTTCCTCTTTGTCAAAGTCCGGCATGGGCACGGGCTCGGACACGATGTTGATATGCTTGGCCGGGGCTTCGATGGTCTCCGGCACGCTGGGGCGGAACAGCTTGGGCTCGTCCTCCCGTGTCGCGCCGTAGTTGTCCACCGTCTCCGGGTCGCGACCCTCGATGATGGCCATCATCTCCTGGCCGGTGATGGTCTCCTTCTTCAGCAGGTAGGCGGCGATCTTGTCCAGCAGCTCCCGGTTCTCCGTCAGGATCTCCCGGGCCTCCTTGTGGCACTGGCGGATGATCTTGATGGTCTCCCGGTCGGCAGCGGCATACGTCTCCTGGGCGCAGGTCATGGAATAGCCGCCGTCCAGGTACTGGCTCTGCACCGTGCCCAGCGCCATCATGTCGAACTCATCGCACATACCGAACCGGGCCACCAGGTTGCGGGCCAGCTCCGTGGCGCGCTCGATGTCGTTGGCCGCGCCGGAGGTCATGGTGTTGCACACGATCTCCTCGCTGGAACGGCCTGCCAGCAGCGTGCGGATCTCCGCCAAAATGTCCTCGCGGGACATGAGGAACTTCTCCTCCTCCGGCAGGTGCAGCGTGTAGCCCAGCGCACCCTGGGTGTGGGGCACGATGGTGATCTTGCTGACGGGCTGGGCGTGCTTCTGCTTGGCCGCCACCAGCGCGTGGCCCACCTCGTGGTAGGCGATGATGCGTTTTTCCTCCTCGGTGATGACCGTGCCCTTCTTCTCGCTGCCGGCGATGACCAGCTCGAAGGACACCAGCAGGTCGTTTTGGTTCACGGCCTTGCGGCCCTTGCGGACGGCGCGGAGCGCCGCCTCGTTCACCAAATTGGCCAGATCCGCGCCCACGCAGCCTGCGGTGGCCTGGGCGATCTTCTCCAAGTCCACGTCCTCCGCCAGGCGGATGCTGCGGGTGTGTACCTGCAGCGTGGCCAAGCGGCCCGCCAGGTTGGGGCGATCCACGGTGATGCGGCGGTCGAAACGGCCCGGGCGCAGCAGCGCCTTATCCAGCACCTCCGGGCGGTTGGTGGCCGCCAAAACGATGATGCCCTTGCCGGGGTCGAAGCCGTCCATCTCCGCCAGGAGCTGGTTCAGCGTCTGCTCCCGCTCGTCGTTGCCGCCGCCGAAGCGACTGTCGCGGGTCTTGCCGATGGCGTCGATCTCATCGATAAAGATGATGCACGGGGCGACCTTGGCCGCCTCCTTGAACAGATCGCGGACACGGCTGGCGCCCACGCCCACGAACATCTCCACGAAGCCCGAGCCGGAAATGGAGAAGAACGGCACGCCCGCCTCGCCGGCCACGGCCTTGGCCAGCAGCGTTTTGCCCGTGCCGGGCGAGCCCACCAGCAGCGCGCCCTTGGGCAGCTTCGCGCCGATGGCAGTATAGCGCCCCGGATTGTGCAGAAAATCGATGATTTCTTCCAGGGATTCCTTGGCTTCGTCCTGTCCGGCGACGTCCTTGAAGGTGACGCCGGTGGATTTTTCCATATAAACCTTTGCATTGGATTTGCCCCGTGAACCCAGCCAGCAGCACGCTCAGATGCAGCTGAAGAAAAGCCGTCCTAAGATCAGTATCTCCCATTCCCTGAAAATGCGTGCGAATATACTCATTTTTCTCCGGACTCCAACCCCACCATTGTCAATCCGGGATTCCGAGTGACGCGGAAGACAATCCCGCCCGCCACCGAGCCGCGCCGTACCGGCATCAACCCTGTGGCCAATGAATAGAAGGACACTTCGACATATTCGTTGACCGTTTTCCGGCAAAGCGTCGGTGTCAGCCTTTCAGGAGCTTGCCGAAGAGGGCGAGGATGCCGGTGACGGTCTCTTTGTCGGGAACGGGGATGCGGAGCTCAGACTTTCCGGAAACGGGGTCGGTCTTGACCAGGGTCTCGGTCAGATTCCGGACTCCTTCCTCCGAGCGCAAGGTCTCAGCCAGACCGGAAAGGAACGCGACACCTTGGCTGACAAGGACTTCGGGAGACGCAGGACGGACTTTACCAACCCTTTGTCCCTCTTCCGCCGGCTCGTTTTCGCTCGCTCCGCACCCTGCTCCTGCTTCCTCAGCATTCCCAACTTCATTCACGACGGCAGCCTCTTCCTTTTCAGGGATGGCTTCGGAACCCACGCCAGACACCATATCGGAATCCTCAACAGGATCCATTATTCCAAAGCCCACCTCCGGAACAGGTTTCTCAGTCTGCTCCTTCTCCATCGTTTCGGCTGATCCGTCATATGGTTCGGTCTCGGAAGGCGCGTCAACATATTCAGAAACCCCTTCCAGCACCTTGCCGAGGCGGCTGTCATCCAGTACGACGGTGTCATCCCCGCCATCGAATATTCCTTCGAAGAGCGAGGATTTGAAATTGAGGGTCGAGAGCATCCGCTCCTCGAACGAG
>USNH01000048.1 GCA_900556015.1 uncultured Eubacteriales bacterium
CGCTTACTGCCAGAAGACCGGCATCATCTCCGGCTATGCTGACGGCACCTTCCGTCCCGAAGCAACCTGCACTCGCGGCCAGGCTGTCACCTTCATCTTCCGCGCACTCGCAAAGTAATTAATAATTCGCAATTCTAACGATGTTTAGAGCTTATTTAATTAGTCTCTTGTTATAACTATTCGTTATGTTGCATAAAAGCAGCGCCGCAGTGGTTCTCCACTGCGGCGTTGTGATTTTTTTAAGGCGCTGAAAGCGCCTTAGCTATCAGCTATTAGCTAACAGCTGTCAGCTAGCGAAGCTCGCGAAGCTCCCTATTCAAATTCGAGCCTGAATTTTTTCAGCATGTATTCGGGGAAGTATGATTGCTTTGCCCGGCGCAGCCCCTCGTCGCCCACGTCATCCTCGCGGTTAATGTATTGTATTCCGCACCTTTCAAGCTCCGTTTTCGCGAACAGGCAGTTTATCATCTGGAACGCGCCCTTGTACTCGCGCTTGCCCTTTTCGATGTGAACTATCAGCGTATCGCCCATCACCTCGCCGATGCAGAATGCCGCGATCTCGCCGCCGACGTGCAGCGCGTAGCCCGTGCAGCCGTAGGCCGCGAAGTCCTCGAGCACCTCGCGCGTGTGGTCGTTTTCGTATATCGCAAGCTCGCTCAGACCAGCGTCCGACCAGTCGTGCGCGCAGCACTCGGCGATGCGGTGCGCGTTCTCGTTCGTTATCGGCTCGAGCGTGTAGTCAGGGTAGAGCTTCTCAAACTGGTGGATGAGGTTTCGCTTTTTGCTGTATTTTTTCCCGGCGAGGTAGGCAAGATCCTCGGCCTTGTACATGTAGTCGGCAATGTCCGGCTCCTCGGCGGCGGTGAAGCTAAATTCCTGCCGCAGCTCGCCGAGCGCGTCCTCGGGCACGAGGCTCATCGTAAGCCCTGCGCCGACCGTCTCGCGCAGCGCGCGCACCCTGTCGCACAGACTGCCCTCGCCCGTCGGCAGCAAATAGTCGTACTCGCCGCCGTGCCGCGATCTTTCGCGCATGAACAGAACTCCGTCCTCTGTCTTGTATTCGTAGCCGAATCTGTCGGCCCACATGAAAACGCCCAGCACCGAGTAGTCGCACGAGCGATACTGCGCGCGCAGGTACGGGCGCAGAGCGCCCACGTCGCTTAATGTGATTTGTTTGAAATCCAACGGTGGATACCTCTTTTCGCGTGATGCGGCTATTATAACATATCACCCATGCCGATAACAAGCGCAGAAAAAGTCATGAAAAGACATAAAAAGCCATGCCGTAGGACTTTTTTTATTCACAATTATATGCTACAATCTATTTGTGAAATTATATTTACATACGAAAGGCAATAATATGGGCTTCTTCAGTAAACTTTTCGGCAGCCACACCGATCATGAGCTTAAAAAAATATACCCTATCGTCGATAAGATAGAGGCGCTCGAGCCGCAGATGCAGGCGCTTTCCGATGCCGAGCTGCGCGCAAAAACCGCCGAGTTCCGGAACCGCTATGATAATGGCGAGGATCTCGACTCCATGCTCCCCGAGGCATTCGCCGCGGTGCGCGAGGCCGCGTGGCGCGTCCTCGGCATGAAGCCGTTCCGCGTCCAGCTCATCGGCGGCATCGTCCTGCATCAGGGCCGTATCGCCGAAATGAAGACCGGCGAAGGCAAGACCCTCGTCGCGGTCATGCCGGCGTACCTCAACGCCATCACCGGCAACGGCGTGCATATCGTCACCGTCAACGACTACCTCGCCCGACGCGACAGCGAGTGGATGGGCAAGGTACACAGATTCATGGGTCTCGACGTCGGCCTGATCGTCCACGGCCTGACCAATGAGGAGCGCAAGGCCGCCTACGCCGCCGACATCACCTACGGCACCAATAACGAGATGGGCTTTGACTATCTGCGCGATAACATGGCCATTTACAAGGAAAGCCGCGTCCAGCGCGGCCACGCCTTTGCCATCGTTGACGAGGTCGACTCGATCCTCATCGACGAAGCGAGAACACCGCTTATAATCTCCGGCCAGGGCGACGAGAGCACCGATCTCTACCGTCAGGCAAACGATTTTGTCGCCGGACTTAAAAAGAAGGTCTATGCCTCCACCGACTCCAAGGAGGAAGAGGACGAGAGCATCGACGCCGACTACGTCGTTGACGAAAAAGCGCGCACGGCGACGCTCACCGCGCGCGGCATTGCCAAGGCAGAGCGCGCGTTCAGCCTTGAAAACTATGCCGATATCGAAAACTCGACCCTCACGCACCATATCAATCAGGCTCTGCGTGCGCACGGCATCATGAAGCGCGATGTGGACTACGTGGTCAAGGACGGCGAGGTGGTCATCGTGGACGAGTTCACCGGCCGTCTCATGTTTGGCCGCCGCTACTCCGAGGGACTGCACCAGGCCATCGAAGCCAAGGAGCACCTGTCCGTCCAGCGCGAGAGCAAGACGCTGGCCACCATCACGTTCCAGAACTACTTCCGTCTCTACCGCAAGCTCTCCGGCATGACCGGCACGGCCCTGACGGAGGAGGAGGAATTTGCCACCATCTACGCCCTGGACATCATCGAGATCCCCACCAACCGTCCCATCGCCCGTATCGACAACGAGGACAGCGTCTATAAGACCGAGAACGGCAAATACCGCGCCGTCATCCGCCAGGTGAAGGAGTGCCACGCCAAGGGCCAGCCCGTCCTGGTGGGCACGGTCTCCATCGAGAAGAACGAGCTGCTGGGCAAGATGCTGGCCCGCGAGGGCATCAAGCACAACCTGCTCAACGCCAAGAACCACGAGAAGGAGGCCGAGATCGTGGCCCAGGCCGGCCAGTTCGGCGCTGTCACCGTGGCCACCAACATGGCGGGCCGTGGTACGGATATTATGCTGGGCGGCAACGCCGAGTACATGGCCAAGAACGACCTCCGCAAGGCGGGCCTCACCGATGAGCTCATCGCCGAGGCCACCGGCTACGCCGAGACGGACAACCAGGAGATCCTGGATGCCCGCAAGCTGTTCGCCGACAAGCTGGCCCAGCACAAGGCCGAGATCGCCGGCGAGGCCGACAAGGTTCGCGCCGCCGGCGGCCTGTTCATCATCGGCACGGAGCGCCACGACTCCCGCCGTATCGACAACCAGCTCCGTGGCCGCGCAGGCCGCCAGGGCGACCCCGGCGAGACCCGCTTCTACATCTCCCTGGAGGACGACCTGATGCGCCTCTTTGGCGGCGACCGCGTCACCTCCATCATGGAGCGCATGAACATCGACGAGGATACCCCCATTGAGAACAAGGTTCTCTCCCGCGCCATCGAGCAGGCCCAGACCACCGTGGAAAGCCGCAACTTCCAGGCCCGTAAGTCCGTACTGGAGTACGACGACGTGATGAACAAGCAGCGCGAGATCATCTACGGCCAGCGCAAGCAGGTGCTGGACGGCATGGATGTCAAGGGCATCATCATGGGCATGATGAACGGCGCTATCGCCAACCTGGTTCACAACGCCTTTGTCGGCACGGATCACCTGGACATGGCCGCCTGCCGCGAGCTGCTCCGCAGCGTGGAGGGCGTCTACTTCACCAAATACACCGTCAGGATCGACGAAGCCCAGCTGCCCACCATGACCGCCGAGGACTTCATCGACCTGTTCACCCAGGCCGCCGCCGACTTCTACGAGAAGAAGGAGCAGGAGATCACCCCGCCCATCATGCGTGAGCTGGAGCGCGTGGTGCTGCTCCGCGTGGTGGATGAATACTGGATGGAGCACATCGATGCCATGCAGGACCTGCGCCAGGGCATCCGTCTCCGGGCCTACGCCCAGACCAACCCGGTGGACGCCTACAAGAAGGAGTCCCTGGAGATGTTCGAGGAGATGATCGATGCCATGAAGGAGGAGACGGTGCGCCGTCTGTACTCCGTCCGCCTGCGTAAGGACGAGGAGGTCAAGCGTGAGCGCGTGGCCAGCGGCATGACCGAGAACGTGGGCGGCGACGGCACGGTGAAAAAGCGCCCCACCAAGGTGGTCAAGGTAGGCCGCAACGACCTCTGCCCTTGCGGCAGCGGCCTGAAGTGGAAGAAATGCACCTGCAAGGAGTACCACTCTTAAATTATTTCAAACGATACCCGCTCCGCTGGGCTATCGTTTGAGGAGGCTGCGGCCTGCTGCAAGCGCACGACGTGCGCGTCAAAGACGCGCCCGCGCACGTTTGCAGGCCGAGAAGAATTTTCGGCGACGTACACGCCGCCGCCGAAAATGAATTTGACTTTGTTTGCGCCTGCGGGCGCAAACTCTGCGAGGCCATGACAGATGACGGGCGGCGGCATCAGCCGCCGCCCGTTCTCCGTCCCGCCGAAAGGAGGCATTATGTTCCGCACCGAAACGAAACACGGCGTGCCCCTCCGCATCTCTGATGCTCTGGATGACCCCGCCATCGTCCACGGCTTTTCCACCCGCCTGGGCGGCGTATCCCCCGCCCCGTGGGACAGCCTGAACCTGGACGACCGCCGGGGCGACGACCTTGCCAACGTGCAGGAGAACTTCCGCCGCCTTTGCGCTGCGCTGGACGTGGATGTCCAACGCATCGTCCTCAGCCGTCAGGTACACCGTGACGATGTCCGCACCGTCACCGCCGATGACTGCGGCAAGGGCCTGTGGAGGATGCAGGACTACGACAGCGCCGATGCCCTCATCACCGATGTGCCCCACATTCCGCTGGTGGTGTTCTCCGCCGACTGCAACGTGATATTGCTCCACGACCCGGTGCGCCGCGCCATCGGCGCGGCCCACGCCGGCTGGCGGGGCACGGCGCTGGGCATCGCCGCCAAGGCCGTCCGCGCCATGGCGGACACCTACGGCTGCGACCCGTCGGACATCCGCGCCGCCGTCGGCCCGGCCATCGGGCCGTGCTGCTTCGAGACGGACGGCGATGTGCCTGCCGCCCTCCGTGACGCGCTGGGCGCGCAGGTCGAGCCGTTCATCAGCTGGAACGGCCAGAAGTACCACATCGACCTGAAATCCGTCAACGCCCTGTGGCTGCAAAACGCCGGCGTGAGATCCATCGACATCTGCCCGGACTGCACCTACTGCCTGCCCGACCTGTACTGGAGCCACCGCCGCACCGGCCTGCGCCGGGGCGAACAGGCCGCCGTCATCTGCCTGAAAGGGGAGGGAACACGTTGAAAAAAAGACTGCTGCCCCTGCTGCTGGCGCTGCTCCTGCTGGCCCTCACCGGCTGTGAGGACCTGGACAGCACCGACCCGCTGGACGAGCTGTCCCAGTTCTACCGTCAGGAGAACGAAGAGCCTGAGCCCGAGCCCCTGACGGCCTTCACCCTGCCCTACGTCTCCGGCGAGACCCTCGACCCCCTGACCACCACCGACACGGTGCAGCAGACGGTGGGCCAGCTGCTGTATGAGGGGCTGTTTGCCCTGAACGAGCAGTTTGCGCCTGAGCCCGTCCTGGCGGACGCCTATACCTACGACAGCGAGAGCCGCACCTGGACCATCACCCTGCGCTCCGGCGTCATGTTCTCCGACGGGTCTATGCTCACCGCCCAGGACGTGGCCGCCTCCCTGGCCCGCGCCAAAAGCTCCCCCCGCTACGGGGCGCGGCTGCGCTGCGTCAACTCCGTCACCGCCTGGGACGGCGCGGTGGTCATCATCCTGTCCGAGGACGTGGCCACCCTGCCCAGCCGTTTGGATGTGCCCATCGTCAAGTCCGGCACGGAGACCAGCACCGTCCCCACCGGCACCGGCCCGTACCTGTTCGCTAAGGGCGATACCGGCGCGTACCTCACCGCCAACACCTATTGGTGGCAGGGAGCGTCCCTGCCGGTGCAGCGCATAGAGCTGCTCCACTGCAAGGACAGGGACTCCGCCCTCTACGCCTTCTCCTCCCGCGAGATACAGCTCCTGGCCCTTGACCTCACCGCCGCCTCCGGCACAGGCGTGTCCGGCAGCGGCGACTATACCGATGCCCCCACGGCGGTGATGCAGTTTATCGGCGTCAACGCCCGCCGGGAAGCGTTGGCCGACCCGGCCCTCCGCCGCGCCCTCAGCGCCGGCATCGACCGGGAGGGCCTCGTCTCCTCCTGCCTGCTGGGTCACGGCATGGCCGCCCAGCTCCCCGCCTCTCCCGCCGCCGGTGTCTACGATACGTCGCTGGAGACAGCCTATTCCGCCGCCCATTACCGTCAGATGCTGTCCGCTGCGCTGGGCGAGGAGGCCCAGCCCCTGACGCTGACGATGCTGGTGAACCAGGAGAACAGCTTCAAGGTCTCCGCCGCCCAGGAGGCAGCCTATACCCTCACCACGGACGACCTCACCGTTACCGTGGAGGCCCTGCCCTGGGAACAGTTCACCCAGCGGCTTGCGGACGGCGAGTTTGACCTGTACTACGGCGAGTGCCGCCTGACCGCCGACTGGGACGTGTCCGCCCTGGCCAAGACCGGCGGCGCGCTGAACTACGGCGGCTACACCAACGAGACCACCGATGCCCTGCTGTCCGCCGCCCTGGGCAGCACCGGCCCGCGGACGGAGGCCCTCACCGCCCTGTGGCGCGACCTGCTGGACAACGCGCCTTTCCTGCCGGTGTGCTTCAAGTCCTCCTCCGTCCTGGCCACGGAGGGCGTGGTGGAGGGCCTCGCCCCCACCGAGACCGACACCTTCCGCCACCTGTCCGCCTGGCGCATCCACCTCTCTGATTAACGGCAGCCGTCCGCCCCCCTCCGTAGGGGCGGACGACTCTGTCCGCCCAAAGCACCGCACTCCTTGAAACCGTCCGTAGGGGGCGATGCCCAC
>USNH01000049.1 GCA_900556015.1 uncultured Eubacteriales bacterium
TGCGCTCCCACCCTCAATTTCCCGCCCCGTGGGAGGAAAAACAACCCCCCACGGGGCTTACGCTGTCCGACATTCTGTTGTATAATGCTCCCATCATCAAAAAGGGAGGTGTGGCTGTGGCTCAGTATGGACACGGCAAAAAGCGGCTGGCCGCGTGGCTGCTGCTGGCGGCGGTGCTGCTGGCGGCGGTGGTGTGCCTGTTCGTCGGCTCGTCCGGCATGACCGTGACCCAGTGCCTCCAGGCGCTGGCGGGCCGGGGCAGCGACGCCCACCTGCGTATCATCTGGAACATCCGCCTGCCCCGCGTGCTGGCGGCCATCATCGCCGGGGCGGGGCTGTCCGTCTCCGGCCTCATCATGCAGACCTGCCTGAACAACGCCATGGCCTCCCCGGCCACGCTGGGCGTGTCCAACGCGGCGGTGTTCGGCGCGAACCTGTCTATCATCGCCTTCGCCGGCGGCTTTCTGTCCACCGGCCACAACGTGGCCAACTACGGCGTCAGCGCCGACCCCTACGCCACGTCCCTGCTGGCGTTCCTCTTCGCCGCGCTGTCGGTGCTGCTGATATTGGGCCTGTGCCGTCTGCGCTCCTTCGCGCCCAACGTGGTGGTGCTGGCGGGCCTGGCCATGGGCGCTATGTGGACCGCCGCCACCACCGTTCTGCAATTCTACGCCACGGACGTGGGGCTGTCCGCCGCCGTGGTGTGGAGCTTCGGCGACCTGGGCCGCGCCACGTATAAGACCGATGCCATCATGGCCGTCACCGTAGCCGTAGGCTTGGCGCTGTTCATCGCCCTCTCCTGGCGCTACAACGCACTTCTCAGCGGCGATGCCGCCGCCCGCAGCATGGGCGTTCGGGTGGACGCGCTGCGCTTCGCGTCCCTGCTGGCCGCGTCCCTCATCACCGCCGTCTGCGTGTCGTTTTTGGGGGTCATCGGCTTCGTGGGCGTGATCTGCCCCCACGCGGTGAAAAAGCTGCTGGGGCAGGATCACCGCCATACCGTCACCGCCTCCGCGCTGGCCGGCAGTCTGCTGCTGCTGTTGGCGGACACGGTGAGCCGCAGTTTGGGCAGCGGCTCGGCCCTGCCCGTGGGCGCGATCACGTCCCTGCTGGGCGCGCCGTTCTTCCTGGCGGTCATCTTCTCGCGAGGGGGGGATGGGGAATGCTAGACATCCGCGGTCTGCGCTTTCGCTACGGCAAGCGCGCCCCGGTGCTGTCCGGCGTGGATCTGACGCTGGAGGACGGGCGGATCGGCATCCTGCTGGGGCAGAACGGCGCGGGCAAGACCACGCTGTTCAAGCTGCTGCTGGGCCTTGAGAAGCCGGAGAGCGGCACGATCCTCTTTGACGGGCAGGATCTGACCCGCCTGTCTCCCAGCCAGCGGGCGCGGTGCGTGGGCTATGTACCCCAGCACATCCACTTCGGCGCGCTGACGGTCTACGACGCGGTGCTGCTGGGCCGCGTGGCCAGCTTCGGCCTGCGGGCCGGCAGGTCCGATCACGAGGTGGTGTCGGCCATTTTGGCCGACATGGGGCTGGAGCATTTGGCGGGCCGCACGGCGGAGACGCTGTCCGGCGGCGAAAAGCAGAAGGTGGCCATCGCCCGTGCCCTGGCCCAAGAGCCCCGCCTGCTCATCTTCGACGAGCCCACCGGCAATCTGGATCTGGCCAACGAGGCGCTCATCATCCAGGAGGCCAAAAAGGTGGCCCGCACCAAGCACATCGCCATTTTAAGCTCCCTCCACGACCTGAACCAGGCGCTGGACATGGGCGACACGTTCTTCTTCCTGAAGGACGGCGCGGTGTGCCATACCGGCGGGGCGGAGGTATTCACCCCGGAGGTCATCGAGGAAGTATTCAGCGTCCGACCCCGCGTTGCGGAGCTGGACGGCAGAAAGATCATCATAGGAGGTTGCCATGAGTAAAAAACGCATTGTATCCCTGCTGCTGTCCCTAGCCATGCTGCTGAGCTTGTGCGCCTGCGGTCAGACCGCCGGCCCGAAGGAAGTGACCGACACACAGTCGGCAGACCCCGTCACCGTGACGGATATGATAGGCCGCCAGGTGGACGTCACCCCCGGCGAGTACACCCGCGTGGTCTGCATCGGCGCAGGCGCGCTGCGGCAGTACAGCTACATCGGCGATATGTCCCTGCTGTGCGGCGTGGAGGACATCGATAACATCACCCTGACCGACCGGCCCAAGATGTTCGACGGCGTGGCCCGGCCCTATGTGATAGCGTACAGCGAGGTGCTGACCGCCCTGCCTTCCTGCGGCGTGGGCGGGCCTAATGCCCAGGCGGCGGAGGCGGAGAAGATCCTCTCCTGTGCGCCGGACATCGTCATCTCCCAGTATGAGGACGCGGACAAGGCGGACGCCCTGCAAGCCCAGCTGGGCGTGCCGGTCATCACCCTGCGCTCCGGCCCGGACGGCGTGTTTGCCGATGAGCTGCTGGAGAGCCTGACGCTGCTGGGCCAGGTGTTTGGCAGGGAGCAGCGGGCGCAGGAGCTGATCCAGTTCATCGGCAGCCAGCGGGATGACATCTTCTCCCGCACGGCGGTGGTGGCGGACGGCGACAAGCCCGGCGTCTATATCTGCGGCCTGGGCAACTGGGGCACGACCAACCACCTGATGACCGCCCCCAATTACAAGCCCTTCGAGGTGGCCAACATCCGCAACGCGGTGCAGGATGTGTCCGTCCAGGGCATCCAGCCCATCGAGGCCGAGACCTTTGCCGCCATCGGCGCGGACATGGACGTGATGATCATCGACGCGGCGGCGGTGAAGAACATCGCCCCCCTGTACGCCGAGGACTCCACTCTGCTGGACACCTGCAAGGCGTGGCAGAACGGCCAGGTCTATTTGGAGATGGCCTATAACGCCTACTACACCAACTTCGAGATCGCCCTGGCCAACACATGGTTCATCGCCAAGTCCGTCTATCCTGAGCTGTTCGCCGATGTAGACATGACCCAAAAGCTGGACGAGATCACGGAGATGTTCCTGGGCAAGCCGCTGGCAGCGGAAATCTTCGCCTGCCCCAGTAGCTTCGGCGGCTACCAGCAGATCGACACCGCCTCGTTCTTCTCCTGAGGTGCGGGTATGATCGAAAAACAGGCCGTTATCGACTTTTTTGACCGCTGCGCCCCCACGTGGGACGCGGAGATGATCCGCAGCGACCGCAAGATCAACATCATTCTGGACAACGCCCGTGTGGGTGCTGGCAGCCGCGTGCTGGACGTGGCCTGCGGCACAGGGGTGCTGACGCCGGACTATCTGGCCCGTGACGTGGCCTCCGTCACCGCCGTGGACATCTCCCCGGAGATGATCCGCCGCGCACGGGACAAGCTCCGGGACGAGCGGGTGCAGTTCCTCTGCGGCGATGTGGAGACGCTGGACGTGGGCCGGGATTTTGACGCCGTGGTGGTCTACAACGCCTTTCCCCATTTTCCCGACCCGGAGCGGCTGGTAGCGCACCTCGCGTCCCTGCTGCGGCCCGGCGGCGTGCTGACGGTGGCCCACGGCATGGGCCGCGCCGCCATCGACGGCCACCACAAGGGCCGGGCCAGCCACGTGTCCCGCGGCCTGATGTCCGCCCAGGAGCTGGCCGCCATCTTCGAAAAGCACCTGACCGTCACCACCGTCCTCTCCACCGAGGAGATGTATCAGGTGGCGGGGGAGAAGCGGGCATAAGGATAAGGAAAACGCAGGGCCGCGCCCTGCGTTTTCCTTATCCTTGCGGGGTGGTATCCGCCGGTTTGTTCAGCTGCTTCACCTGCAGCTCCGTCTGCGCCAGTGTATCGCCGCCGCGGTCCTTCACGGTGATGACGGCGGTGAAAATGCGCGTTTCCTTACCGTAGCCCGTCAGCTCCACCGAGGCCCGCAGCCCGTGGGGATAGGCGTTGTTGGGCAGCAGCTTCTGCCCGCCCAGCAGCACCCGGCCCTCGTCATCGGTGGTAAACTCGGATTGCTGGTTGTCCGCATCGGGGTGGTTTTGGCTGAAAAAGCCCACCACATTGCCGCCTTCATCGTACTTCAGCGTCCCGGCGTAGCGCAGCTCGTCGCTGACGATGGTCTCCAGCGTGGAGCACAGCACTTGGGCCTCCGACCCGGCCACGGAGCGCTCATAGCTCCGCACCGCCAGCGACACGCCCAGCACCATTCCGGCGCTGACCAGCAGCACCACCGCCAGGGCGCACAGAAGCTCCACCAGCGTCATGCCCGCTATTCTCTTTTGCCTCAAGTGCGTCACCTCCCGGCGGTGCGGCCCTGCTTACTCATGGGTGTAGTAGCGGTAGCCGCCCTTCGTCTCGTATACCTTCACGTTTTTCTCCACCGAGTTGTTCTCTCGCGTGATAGTCAGCGTTTTCGTTTTGCCGTCAGCAGCATCATACTTGAGCGCGGTATCTGTCTGCCGTACTCCGGCGTTGATGCGGGCCGCCGTCACCAGGGAGGTGGCCAAAAACGCCATGGTCAGCACCACCAGCAGCAGCGCCGCCAGCGTCTCCGTCAGCGTATCGCCCCGCTGCGACCGCAGCTTCTTTCTCATTTCGCCGCCTCCTCCTGTCACTCGATCACGTTGTGCCCGCTCCAGGCCACTGTTTGATTACCGTCTTGACTTCCCAGATTGCTATACAGCGTCAGCGTCATACGGCACGGATGCTCCCCCGGCGCAGCGTCATCTTCATAGTTCCGCAGTGCCACGGTCAGGATGTACGCCTTACCCTCATCCGCCGCGCCCTTGTTATCGCCGTAGGTCATCGAAAACACCGCCCACACGTCCTCCATGCCCTCAAGACTGAGCTTGTACGTCCAATGGTTCACGTTGGCTTTACTGTCATTATAGAGCACCGGCACGGCGTATTGCACGAAGTCCAAAAACGCGCCGCTGCCGTTGCTCGTATACGTTGTGTTATTGTCCGCTTTCACCGTGCCGTCCATCTCACCATGGAGAAATGCGTCCCGCACGTACTCCGCCGCCGACGACACCGCCAACGACGACTGCTCCCGCGCCTTGTCCGACCGCAGGGTGGCGGCGGCGCTGGACGCGGCGGCGATGACCACCGCGCTGACGGTCAGCGCCACCAGCAGCAGCAACAGCGCCATCAGCATGGACGCGCCCCGCTGCTCATGCAATTTTCTCCGGGCCGCGCCCATGTCTGTCACCTGCCTTCCTGCTATGTCGTGGGTTTGTACGTGTACTTCTCCAAGTGCAGCGTATAGACCGCACCGTCTGTCTTGTGCGTCAAAACGATCTCGCCACTGATAAGCGCCTCCGTGCCGCTGAACGTCACCTCGCGGTACTGCACGCCCTCAGCCGTCTGAATAGCGCCCGGTGTGGCCGTCACCGCCACGGTTTTGCCCTCTGCGTCCACGGCGGACAGCCCGTCGAAGCTGACCGCAAAGTCCTCCAGCTTTGTATACCCGCTGCCAGCGAACAGATACAGCTTCCCGGCCTCCCGTGAGAACTCCGGCACGGTCACGTCCGCCGTGCCCGCCTTGTAGGTGTCGTTCAGCTCCGAACGGTACTCGCCGTTGGCGATGGTATACACCCGCGTGTCCTCAGTCAGGTCATACACCAGTCCCACCGCGTCACGGGTGGACTTGGCGTTCAGCAGCAGCCGCGCCGTCACGCTCTTTTGCCCCGTCCCCTCCGGGTAGGTGTACGTACACGTCACGGACACGGTGGAGATGCCGCCGGAGAACCCGGACACGGTGAGCTGATACAGCCCCTTGGCCGCGTCCACCGCCGTAACGGCGCTGCATTCCACGATGCTCTCGTCGCCGGGGTCATACCCGCCGCCCTGCTTCGTGGCCGTCACCTCCCACGTCAGGCTCTCACCCTGCTTCGCCGCGATGGGGCGGTTCTTCGCGTCTGTCAGCGTCAGCTGCACCGTCTCGCTCTCGCCGCCGTACCGCACCGACACGCCGCTGGCGGCCTTGTCGCTGGTCAAAAGCAGCGTCTGCGTCACATCAATGGTCATCTCGGCGGTGTGGCCGCCCAGCGTGGCCCGGGCGATGACCAGTCCCGTCCGCTCCTTGCCGGTAAACGTGACCTCCCAGCAGCGCTCGGCGCTGTTGTAGACCGGCGCGGTGTAGTCCAGCAGAGTGCTGACTTTCCCGTCGGTGTCGTTCACCAGCGCGATCTCAGGCATATCAGTGGCCTCCGCGACCGCCGGATACTGATACAGCGCCACCGTCAGCGTGGGTGCGCCCTCGCCGCTGCGGTCGGCGCACAGATCCAGCGTGGTCCGCGTTCGCTCCCAGTACAGGCCGCTGGTGGGCCAGCGCCCGTAGTGTACGTTCACGGTTCTTCCGGCCACGTCCTTTTGGGTCAGAATGGTGGGGAAGGGGAAGTCCAGCCCGTCCAGCATCTCAGCGCCCGCACCGGGAAAGCTGTACTTGCCGGGGATAGGCGCGCCGTTCTCCGTCACGGTGACGGTGTCGAAGCGCAGGGACGAGGCGGATGCTCCGCCGTTGAGCCAGTCCTTCAGCTCCTTCTGCATCTGCGCGTAGGTGATGTAGGGGGTCTTGCCGTTGTTGGTGAGATATACGCGGCGGCCTGAATTTGTGTTGCCAGTCAGCTCCACTTGCCCTCTCCAGTCTGCTCTGCTGCCAACTCTAATATAGTCGCTGGTGTTGGCGGCAACATCTGTCAGTGCGTAGCAGTTTTGAATGTATGCATCGGAATTGTATACGCCTTTAAGAGTAAAACTGCTGTTTTGCATCTCGCCATTGGAGGCAAGGGAATAGACAGCCATCACATGGTTTTTATTGGTG
>USNH01000050.1 GCA_900556015.1 uncultured Eubacteriales bacterium
TTGTCTGCATCCAAGACCGTGTGACTCGGCGCGCTGATAATATCATCACCGTTAGAGTAGACCACCTCACTCACCACGACGGAATCGCTGCTGCCATCCTCGTTCACACCGCCGTTGGGATCATAGGTCACCGTGATGAGCGTAAACGGGCAGGCAGCGTCGAGTTCCCCTGTCCACAGCCGTGCATGGCGCGGCAGATACACCGGCGCGATGCCCTGGCGCGGCGTGCTGTTCACGAACCACGGCTGGCCGTTTTCACGCTGCTGGTTCAGCTTATCCACCAGCAGCGTGGTGTCATCGCCCACGGTATACGTCTTGTTCTCCGCGTTGTATGTTACCGCCGTCTCTCCCTTACTGACGTAGGCCAGCTTGACGTCCTCGCCGTTCAGCCGGCTGGCGTAGTAGCTGTTGGTGGTAGCTGCGGCATTGTCGGCCTCGCTTCCGTTGATGCCTCTGGCGACAGCGCCGCCGGTCGCGCTCACAGTACCGTTGTCGTAGCTGTTCGCCACTGTACCATTCCCGAGGATGCCGCCGGTATACTTGCCACAGCCCTCGACCGTACCGAAGTTGGCACAGTCTGTCGCGCTGCCGCCGCCGCAAATGCCGCCGACACAAACGTTGTTCGGGGATCTGCCGGTTCCCTGCACGGTGCCCTCGTTCCAGCAGAGGGTCACCTTGCCGCTGCCAACGACACCGCCGACATACGTCATACTATTGGCATTATTGGTGACCTTCACATTCACCCGATTCAGGCAGTTGGTCACGTTGGCGTTGGATCTCACCACAGCCACGATACCGCCGGCATAGATCGTACCCGTACCGGTAACATCAATGCTTCCCTCGACCTGCACGTTATGGACCGAGCCCGCCACCATGCCGAACAGGCCAACGCGCTGTGCATAGGTGGTGATGGTCATTCCCTTGATGAGCTTATTTTTGCCGTCAAACTCTCCGGCAAATTCACGACTGGTGCCGCTATTGCCGATGGGTTCCCATTCATACCCGCTCAGGTCGATCTCATCCGCCGCCAGCGACAGCTTCCATCCGGCAAAGGTCTCCGTAGCTCCCACCTTGCCGTTGCTCAGCAGAGCAAAGCCTTTCAGCTCAGCGGCATTCTTGAAGGCATACGTCTTTTCCGTGTTATTCTCGTACCAGCTGGTGTCCGCATCGACCACCGTCCATGTGTATCTACGACCTACGGAGAGCGTATAGCTGCCGTCACTGTCCTTGCGAAGGGAGGGGGTGAACAGGACCATGCCGGTCTGACCGGTCACCGTTGCCGTGCGGACCTCCTTATCCTTTCCGTAGTAGTAATACACGCCATCGTTTTCCAGCACACCGTCGCCGCTGAGGGACAGCAGTGCCTCCGGCTGTGCCTCACACCGCTTCGCCACCTGTAGCAGCCGAACGCGGTCCGCTCCGTCAAGCCGCGGCTGCTTCTCATTGTACGCCGCACCGCTCTTGACCTTCCACAGTTGGCCGTCCATGTCGTACGTTACGCGGCCATACTGGAACTCCGTTTCCGTACGCGCGCCATCATCGTTCTCCTTGCCGAAGCTGGAGGTGGCGGCCAGATAATAGCAGTTCTTCGTCGTGCCGCTGCCCACAAGAGGTGCGGTGCAGCTCATGTTATAGTAATAGCTTTTGGATACGGTGCCGCCATTCTTGCCCACCAGGGTGCCCACGGCTGCATTTTCGCTGCCGCTCACCACCACGGTCGATGTGCATCCCTCCAGCGTGCCGGATTTCATCCAGCCCACGATGCTGCCCACACTGTCGCTGCCCGTCACCGTGCCGTCCTTCAGGTTCATGTATCGAATGGTGCCGTTCTCCACGACGCCGAACAGACCCGCGTAGGGGTCGTCGCCGGTCACCCGCAGCCCGCTGATGACCCACGGCTTGAACGTATCATTAGGCCAGCCTTTGATTATTTCTGCGCCGTGGAACGTGCCGCGGAAGGGCTTCTTCTCCGTGCCGATGGGCGTCCAGTCGCTGGTCAGCTCGATGTCCTTCTGAAGGGTGATCGTGCAGCCCTTGAAGTCCACGCCGTTCTCGTTCACCAGCTTGGCCATGAAGCGCAGCTCCGCCTCGGTCTGGATGAAGAAGCTGCCGTCCTTATTGTTATTGTTGTAGTACCAGGCGTTTACACCCTCCTGCGCACCGAACTCGTCGTATGTGCCGTAGTACAGCGTCACAGCTTCTCCGGCGCCGACGGGGACGGTGTATGTGGTCGTACCGTCCGCCTTGATCTCCTTCAGGTCCTCCAGCTTACGCACGCTGGCGTCCTCGTCGGTGAAGTAGATCGCGTCGCCGGTATACCCCTCTGCCAGTGTCAGGGTCAGGGCTGTCCCTTTTTTCGCCAAACAGCTCTGCACCTGTGCGCCGTTGACACACAGCGCGGCCTGACCCTCCACGGTGGACCGCTCCACGCTCTTCGCCAGTCCCACCACCGTCAGCTTGGAACGGTCTGCGGCCGTGTCGAACACCGGATGCGCCGTCCTGTCCTCGGACCTCCACAGGCACAGCTCCTTTTTGCTCGTGGAGTTCTGGAAGGCGAATACGTTCAGGTTCACAGCCACACCGGCGGCAAACCCGTCGTTGGGGATGTAGTTACCCCGTGTTTTGACTGTATTGTTGTTCACGTTGTGGTAGCAGTAGCCTCCAGGAGTGCCTCCGCACACGCCGAGGGCATAGCTGCCGCCGGTCTGATCGCCGGTGTAGTAGTACCAGCAGCCCGTGACCGTGTTGCTGTTGCCGCCGCCGCCCACTACGCCGCCGGCAGAGTAGGCGCTCGTGGATATGACCGAACCATAGAAGCCGCAGTTTTCAATTTTGGCGCCATAGGAGACGCTGCCCGCGATACCGGCCACATTGTTTGCCGAGCCGCCGTCCACCGTGCCGGTCACGATCAGATTGCGCACCGAGCCGCTGAGGTAGCCGAACAGCCCCTGATGAGCGTTGTCAGTCTGGATGTAAAGGCTGCTGATGGTATAGCCCTTGCCGTCCAGCGTGCCTGCGAAGGACACCTGATTGCTGCTGCCGATAGGCGTCCAGTTCGCCGCCGCAATGCCGTTCGCCTCGTCAGCGCCGTGGCAGAGGGAGGGCAGGTCGATGTCGTTCCCCAGCACGACCGTCTTTCTGGAGAAGCTCTCCGTCTGCGTGTTCACCAGTTGGGCAAGATACGCCAGCTCGCTGGCGTTCTTGATGGTAAAGGTCGTTTCCGTCTTGTGCTCCTCGTACCACTTGGAGGCATTGAAATCGTCGTCGCTGGCATAATAGATGGTCACGATCCTGCCCGCGTCCTTCAGGCTGACCGCCGCACCCTCCGCGCCGATCTTGGTCCAATCGCCCGTCTCGCCGAGACGGTAGGAGAGCCCATCGCCGGTCAGCGTGACCGTCTCCTTCGCCACGATGCCGGTCTGGAAGGCTTTGTCGTCCAGCAGCACCTTCGCCGCGGAGGTATTCAGCAGCGGCTTCAGGGTAAGGAGCCTCTCATTTCCGGCCAGAAACTGGGGGTAGCTCGCGCCGCCGTCCTTCCAAGGAATGTCATTCGTCTTCAGGGCGGCATTCAGCTTCTCCACGGCAGTAGACACAAAGTTTTCCGCCACATAGGTGCCCTTGTAGTTGCCCTGCACATTGTGGTAGCAATTTGTGGCAGAGCTGCCGCATACGCCCAGCGCGCTTGCGGTGTCATCCGTGCGGAAATACCAGCTGTTGATGGCGTTGCCGTTGCCGACCACGCCGCCGTTGGAGCTGGTAGAATCACTCTCAACGCCTTTGTTGGTTTTCTTTGCTGTCACCGTGCCATAGAAGCCGCAGTTCTGCACCGTGCCGGCATTGCCGCCGACCACGCCGCCGATATAGCGGGTTTGCTTGTTTTCCGCGTTGACGACAGATACGCTGCCGCAGACGATCAGGTTCTGCACCGTACCGCTCTGCACACGACCAAACAGGCCTTGATACAGCTTGTTTGTGGAGGAGGTCCACTCGCCTGTCAGGCCGATATACAGACCGCTGACCGTGTGGCCGCCGCCGTCAAACATACCCTTGAAGGGATGGCTCGCATCGCCGATAGGCGTCCAGCTGATGGCGGTATCCTTATCGACCGCATAGCAGAGCTCGGACAGGTCGATGTCCTGCTCCAGCTTCACAGGCTTGCCATCGAAGTTGTCCCCCCCGTTGACCGTCTGTGCCAGCCACGCCAGCTCCTCCGGCGTTGTGATTTTGTAGACGCCTGCATCCTCTTTGACCTCGTAGGCCGTCCAATCCTGATCTCCCGTCGCCGCACTCGCCGCAGCCTGCGGCGCGGCCAGCGCCACGGCTGCTTCTTCCGCTTCGATGCCGCCGATGGGTGTCGTCACCGTCGTGTCCTCGCCATTGGCGTAGGCGCCCATGCCCTCGGCAAACGCCGCGGGAGTCACCAGCGTCAGCGTGAGCACCATGCTCATCAGCAGGCTCACGATGCGCCGAGACACATTGCTTGTCCGTTTCTTCATGTGATTTGCTCCTCTCTCTGTTGAACGTATCTATGTAAAAACTATTTAGTTACTGCCCTTCGGCATCACCACATACAATTTGCCTGTCTCCGGGTCTTCGTACACCGTGCCCTTCTGCTCGAAGCTGCTGGAGGACTGGATGTCCTGCTCCATCTCTTCCGCGTTGTCCAGCTCCTGCATCTGCTCCCGCTGGAGGATCTCCACGCGGGTCTTGCTCAGATCCACGTTCCAGTTCAGAATGACCGCCGCCATCAGGCCACAGGCGAACACCAGCATCACGTCCGACAGGTTCGCCAGCCCGGACATGGCGTCCACCTCCTCCGTCACCCGGCGGTGGGAGGAAAACTTACCCTTCAACATCGCTCGTGACCTCCTCCAGAACTGCCTCCATCAGCGTTTCCAGCGACACCATATCGTCGTTGTACCACCGCTTGCGGATGTGGGAGATGACGCTGGCCGCCGCCGCGCTGATGACGCCGGCGATGGTGGTGTCGAATGCCACGTTCATGGACTCCGACAGCGTCACCGTGTCGCCCTGTCCCAGCGCCACGATGCCGGGGCCCAGGGGTATCAGCGTGCCCAGCAGGCCGAACATGGGGCCCAGCTTGGCGATCATGTCCGTGACGGAGGTGGTGCGGGCGTTCCGCGCCTCCTCCGTGGCCAGCAGGCGCTCCGCCAGCGCCGTCAGGGTGTCCTTGGGCAGCCCCCGGCTCTCCGCCAGCTCCAGCAGGGCCTTCTTCTGCCGCCGCAGCAGGCCGCTGTTTTCAATCAGCTCCGCAAGGCCGTCCGCGCCCGCCGCGTGTACGTCGCGCAGCAGCTGGGGGACGTTACACTTATGCTTGCGGCGCTCCGCGATGTACTCAACCACGATGTCGCCGATCTGCCAGACCGCCCCGGCCATCAGAATTATCAGTATAATGAGGCAGGGGATCATCAGCGCCTGGGCGATGGTATGCAGTATTTCACTCAAAGAGATCATGTGTGTTTGCTCCTATTCCTGTTTCTCGCCCCGCAGATGGGGCGTATTTTTCCCGTTACCTGCCCCGCAGGGGCGGGTAACATATTTGCTTTTGTATGTGGTTTTGATTTTGTCGTTCAACAAAGAGAGGAGGTGGGAGGGGCGGCTTTTCCCCTCCCACCCTTATGGAAAGCTGACAGTCTCCGTTCAGACTGTCTCGGCTTGACAAGGGTAACTCAGCAGGACACCTCCTGCTCGGCGGCTTCTGCCGCTTTCTCGACTTCGCGCTGGCGGGCAGCGGCATCACGAGCCTCTTTCTTTTCCTGCTCCAGCCGTTTTTTCTCTTTCAGCCGTGATTGCTGCGCCGCATGGCTGGCTGCGGCCTTGGCCCGCTTCTCCTTCTTCCTGCGCTCGGATTCCTCGTAGAACAGCGGCTCCTGCACGGCTTTTTCCCGCTTGTAGCGTGCGGTGTCTTTCAACTTGGGCTCTTTCGCCGGTGGCCGCAGGTGTGCCATCTCCAATACTGCGGCCCAACCGCCGAAGCGCTCCTCGATAAACGGGCCGCCGTCTATCTCGCAGGGACTGGGCGTGTGCCGCAGCAGTTCAGCACGATTGCCGACGTATTGCGCCAAATGCGCCAGCGGCGTATCCGCGTGCTTTTCGGCAAACTCCGCGTCCCGCGCTTCCAGCGCCGCCACGGTACGCTTGGCCACATTACGCTCAAACCAACTCTTGTAGTCAAATCTCTCGCGAGGATTCCTGTGTGACATGGCATAGTCCTCCCTTACAAAAAAACGCCGGTTTTCCAAAGAAAACCAGCGGTGATCCGGCAGAAATAAAAATGCGCTGACGAACCTCGTCAGCGCGCACTCCCGCCTATGCCGTCAGGGAGAGATCGCCCGCTGTACAACACTGATCCTCCATCGTGCAATTCTTCTGCCCTAACGTCACGAAGGGCTTTTGCCCTTCTCGTACCTGAACCTACCTTCTCAGAGCGTTCGCTCCAATGGCTGCTATTCGCCACACGGCATTTCTGCCGCTTTGGTCCATTCCTTACGTCAACAGCGCCGTCCGCAGGGGGCATTACCCCGTTCCTTCAAAACTGCCGCCTGACGGTAATGATATACCGTCTTTACAGTGACAGCCACACGACTTCGCAAGACCTTTTATTCAGTTTTCAGCCTCGATTTTTTTCGCAAAGTAACATACTTTGCGAAAACCTTCCAATTTCAACCGAATAACAGTATATACCAGTCGTTTTTCCGTGTCAACAACGAGTTCTAATTTTCGACTTTTTTCTGGCGTAAAGCTG